>CAYJGS010000023.1:11137-18308 GCA_964369505.1 uncultured Desulfovibrionaceae bacterium
CCCCGATTCTGGCGTATATTCTGCTGTAGGTTTTGCGCAATGTGCTGAACTTCCTTATGAACATGCTATGATCCGTAACCATTATGTGGGTAGAACTTTTATTCAACCAACACAAAGTATGCGTAATTTTGGCGTGCGTATGAAAATTAATCCTGTGTTGCCCATGATAGAAGGCAAGCGCATTTGTATTGTTGATGATTCCATAGTGCGCGGCACCACCATGAAAACACGAGTCAAAAAATTACGCGAACTTGGCGCTAAAGAAGTGCACATACGTATTTCTTCTCCACCGGTGCGCTATCCGTGTTTTTATGGCATTAATTTTTCATCCTTAGGAGAGCTCATTGCAGCGCAGTATTCTTTGGATGAAATTCAAAAAATTCTTGATGTTGACTCTTTGCACTATCTTTCTATAAAGGGTTTATTGCGTTCAGTTAGCCACGAAGACCACTACTGTACAGCTTGTTTTACCGGCAATTACCCTGTACCTTGCACGGGTTCTCGTGAATCTTGCGAAGGTTCGTGTGCCAAACGCTAACAGGCCGTTAACAATATGTTACAAAAATTATAAAAGAGATTTTTATGAGTGTTCAAAGTATTAAGGGCTTTGCAGATCTTTTTGCTCCTCAAAGCACCAAATATGCCTTTATGGAGCAAACAGCGCGTGAACTTTTTTGGCGCTATGGTTATGAAGAATTACGCACTCCCATCATGGAATTTACCGATCTTTTTTGTCGCTCCATTGGTACTGAAACCGATGTTGTGCAAAAAGAAATGTATACCTTTGCGGATCGCAAAGAGCGTTCTTTGACATTGCGCCCAGAAGCAACTGCTGGGGTAATGCGTGCTTATATTCAAGCAAAACGCCATAATACAGAAGCTGTCAGTAAATTTTTTACCACAGGCCCCATGTTTAGGTATGAAAGACCGCAAAAAGGGCGCATGCGCCAATTCCACCAAATAAATTGCGAATGTTTGGGCGCTTCTCATGCCAGAACTGATGCAGAAGTTGTTATTATGCTTGTGGATTTTCTTAAATCTATTGGCATAATTGATTTTGAAGTGCAGTTGAATTCTTTGGGCTGTACTGCATGCCGTCCGCAATACCGCAATATATTAACGCAATACTTGCGTGAACTGGATGCCAATGTTTTGTGCGAAGATTGCCGGCGCCGCATGGAAACAAATCCTTTGCGTGTGCTTGATTGCAAGGTACCTTCGTGCAAAGAACATACTGAAAATGCTCCAAAATTTCGTGATAATATCTGCGAAGAATGCTCAAGCAGCTTTGAATCTGTACTTAAGATTTTGTATAGTAAAAATGTGAATGTGGTGCTTAACCCACGCTTGGTACGTGGCTTGGATTATTATTGCCGCACCACCTTTGAAGTGGTTTCAAGCGGCATTGGCGCGCAAACATCCATTGCAGGTGGTGGGCGCTATGATGGGCTTGTTAAGCAGCTGGGTGGTCCTGAAATAAGTGGTATTGGCTTTGCTTGCGGTATGGAACGTTTAGCCATGCTCATGCCCGAAGCTCCTTTGCTTCCGAAGCATTTTTATATTGTGTTTACCGATACTGACGAAGCTTCAACCGAAGCTTTAAGCATTGCTTGTGCTTTGCGCGATGCCGGTTTTTGCGGTGATATTTCGCATCCCGGGGGAAGCTTTAAAAGTCAAATGCGCCAAGCCGGCAAATCGAATGCACAATATGCTATTATTATTGGTGAAGATGAAATGGCAAATAAAACTGTCAGTGTAAAACATATGGAAAGTGGCCATCAAGAGACCTTAGCTCTTTTGGATGTGATTTCCTTTTTTAATTCTAACGTTAACAAGAGCCGTGGGTAAGAAGAATGAGCCAACAAGTGAATGAACAAAATGTCAATGTACAAGAAGAACACCAACAATATATAACATCCTTGGGCGATTGGAAGCGTAGTCATACGTGCGCCGACTTGAATTTAAGCCATGATGGCCAAGAAGTTTGCCTTATGGGTTGGGCGCAATACCGCCGTGACCATGGGGGCTTAATCTTTGTGGATATGCGCGACCGTTATGGTTTGACCCAAGTGGTTTTTAGCCCTGAAATTGCTCCAAAAGCCCACGAAACTGCGTATATTTTGCGCGCTGAATATGTTTTTGCCATAAAGGGTAAAGTGCGCCCGCGCCCAGAAGGCATGGCCAATGCGCAAATGTCTACAGGCGATATTGAAATTGTGGTGCATGAATGGAAGCTTTTGAACACTTCTAAAACTCCTGCTTTTCCCATAGAAGACCGCTGCGAAGCCGGTGAAAATTTGCGTTTGCAATGGCGCTATTTAGACTTGCGCAGACCGCGCATGGCCGAAGTATTTAAAACGCGGCATAAAGTAGCTCAATCTGTGCGTAATTATTTGAATGACCTTGAGTTTTTGGAAATTGAAACGCCTGTACTTACGCGCTCAACTCCGGAAGGTGCGCGTGACTTTTTGGTGCCAAGCCGTGTGAACAGCGGGCAATTTTTTGCTTTGCCTCAGTCTCCGCAAATTTTTAAGCAATTGCTTATGGTTTCTGGAATGGATAGGTATTACCAAATTGTACGTTGCTTTCGCGATGAAGATTTGCGCGCAGATCGTCAGCCCGAATTTACACAAATTGATATTGAAATGAGCTTTGTGGATGAAGAACAAGTTATGCACATGGCTGAAGGGCTCATGGCGCGTGTTTTTAAGGATGTGAAAAACATTGATATTCCTTTGCCTTTCCCACGCATGCTCTATGATACTGCCATGGAAAAATATGGCGTTGATAAGCCGGACACACGTTTTGGACTTGAGCTTGTAGATATCACAGATGTTGTGCGCGGTTCTGGCTTTAAGCTTTTTGCCACCGCTTCTTTAATTAAGGGCATGAAAGTGCCTGGGGGTGAAAGTTTAAGCCGTAAAGAAATTGACGAATTTACTGAATTTGTTAAAATTTATGGCGCACAAGGTTTAGCTTGGATTAAAGTAAGAGAAAATGAATGGCAATCGCCCATTGCGAAGTTTTTGTCGGATGAAGAAAAAGCCGGCATACAAAAAGCCTTGGATTTGCAAGTGGGTGACATAGCCTTTTTCCAAGCGGGAGAAAGCGGCATGGTTAATGCCGCCCTTGGCAATTTACGTGTGCACTTGGGCGAATACCTTAAACTTATTCCTGAAAATAGCTTTAACTTTTTATGGGTTACTGATTTTCCTTTATACGAATACGATGCGGAAGAAAAACGCTATACAGCTTGCCATCACCCCTTTACTTCGCCGGCTGAAGGCCACATGCAACTTATGCTTGATGAACCCGCCAAAGCCAAGGCCAGAGCTTATGATATGGTTTTAAATGGCAGTGAAGTGGGCGGCGGTTCTATCCGTATACATTCAGGCGATGTACAAAAGAGCATGTTTACAGCCCTTGGGTTTACCGAAGAAGATGCGCAAGAACAATTTGGTTTTCTTATGACTGCCTTAGAACACGGTGCCCCACCGCACGGCGGCATTGCTTTTGGTCTTGACCGCTTGGTAATGCTTTTGTGCAATGCTCCAAGTATTCGTGATGTTATTGCTTTCCCCAAAACGCAAAAAGCCACGTGCTTGCTCACATCTGCACCAGGTGAAGTTTCTAATGTGCAGTTGCGTGAATTGGGTCTTCGTTTACGCGAAAAAGCCAAAGAAAACCCTGAAGCTTGAGAATTGTATGGCCTTACTAGAACTGATTACATACCCAGACCCGCGCTTGGCGCAAAAAAGTGTGCCCATTGATGCCATTACTGATGATATCAAGCAGTTGGTTGCGGATATGGCGGATACCATGTACGAAGCGCCGGGTGTTGGCCTTGCTGCTCCCCAAGTTGGTGCAAATATTAGACTTTTCATTACGGATTATTCCGCAAGTGATGAGCCTGCGAACTTGCGGGTTTTTATTAATCCGCAATTGGAGCTTTTGGGCGAGCTTAAGCCTAGCTTACAAGAAGGCTGCCTTTCTGTGCCGCATAATTACAGGGCAGATGTGAAAAGGCACGAAGCTGTGCGCATATCTGCCTTAGATTTAGACGGTAAGGCTTTTACCCTTGAGCTTGAAGATTTTGCGGCCATTGTGGTGCAGCATGAATATGACCATTTAGACGGTATATTATTTATTGATCATATTAGCCGTTTGCGTCGCACTTTGTATGATACCAAGGTAAAGAAATGTCTGAAGCGCCAAAGTTAAATATTGTTTTTATGGGAACACCCCCCTTTGCAGCGCATATTTTAGACACGCTCATCAAATGGGAAGGCTGCACTATCAAGGCCGCATATTGCCAACCGGATCGCCCGGCCGGCAGGGGAAAAAAGCTTGTGGCACCTGCTGTGAAGGTTTTGGCCGAAGAGCATCATATTCCTGTGCATCAACCCTTGAATTTTAAAAATCAAGAAGACATTGCAACTTTAGCTTCTTATGCTCCCGATATTTTGGCTGTGGCTGCTTATGGGCTTATTTTGCCGCAATCTGTGCTTAATATACCAAACATTGCGCCTTTGAATGTGCACGCTTCTATTTTACCAAAATATCGCGGGGCTGCCCCCATACAGCGCGCCATTATGAATTGTGAAGAAGAAACCGGCGTTAGTATCATGCATATGGAAGCCGGTCTTGATTCGGGGCCCTTATATACCATCTGGGCTTTACCCATAAAAAGACACACGTCAGAATCTTTGCACGAAGTTCTTTCTGAACTTGGAGCCATGGCCTTGGTGGAAATTTTGCAAAAAATGGCTCACGGAAATTGTATTTGTGTGCCTCAGGAACACGACAAATCCACCCATGCCCCAAAGCTTGCTAAAGAAGACGGTAAGATTTTATGGAATCGTCCATTGTTGCAGGTAGATGCGCATATTCGCGCTGTGACTCCTTGGCCCGGTGCCCAAATTTCTCTTATAAGGCCTGAAAAAGAAAATTGTGAACTCAAGGTCATGTCCGGTGCTTTGGGCGAACCTATATGTGATTTTGCGCGATTTTTACCAGAAGGCACAGTACAACCTAAGGCGGGGGATGTTTGCCTTTTTGCCGACGGTAATCTTGCCATTGCCACAGCCGACGCTTTTTATATTTTAGATCAAGTCCGCCCACAAAATAAATCTGCCATGTCTGCTCAAGATTTTGCGCGAGGGTATCTTTCTAAAGAATGTGGTATTGTTGCTAAAGTTGAATAACTTTTGGATGTGAACATATGAGAATTTTTACTCGTAATCCCCATTCTTTGCCGCGCGGTCAATATGGCGGCAATGGGAAAAGGCTTTTTTTGGGGCTTATGGGTGCCACGTGCTTTTTGCTATGCAGTGTCATTCTTATTTTATGGATAATCCCTTCTATTGGTCTTTCTGCCATTCATGAAAGTTTGCCGTATCTTTTTGGTTTTTTAAGCGCCGCTCTTATTTTTTGTGTCACTTGGGTTTGTGTTGCCTTGGGCTATCACGTGTATACGGGAAAACCTGTTTTGGGCATTAGGCGCATTCGTGGCCTTGTGGTAAAGCTCATCTTTCCCCTTATGGAATTGCTTGGTCGCGCTTTGCGTATTTCTCGTGAACGTGTTCGCTTGTCCTTTGTTAAGGTGAACAATGAAATGGTGCTCAGCGCAAAGCATAAGGTAGCGCCCCATGAAATTTTGTTGCTATTGCCGCATTGCTTGCAAAATGGCAAATGCAAACACAGGCTTACATATAGTGTAGACCATTGCGAATGTTGCGGGCTGTGCACTATTGGTGAATTACGTAAATTGCAAGATGCTTGGGGTTTTCATATGGTTATTGCCACTGGTGGCACCATTGCAAGGCGCATTGTGGTGCAAAGAAAGCCTAAGCTTATTTTGGCGGTGGCTTGCGAGCGCGACCTTACTTCTGGCATACAAGATACGTATCCTATTCCGGTTTTTGGTATTATTAACGATCGCCCCCACGGGCCTTGCATGGACACGCTGGTAAATGTTTCTTTGCTCGAAGACGCTTTGCAGCTTTTCACCGTTACCAGGCCTTGCAATGAACAATAAACATTCTGTGAACACAGCCCCTTGCGCCAGATCTTTAGCTATTATGGTGCTTAAAGCTTTGGGCAATACCTTGCCCTTACAAGCTGTGTTGCATGAACATATTGTAAAATATCCCCTCGATTCTAAAGAAATTGCCCTTTGCACAGAGCTTGTATACGGGTATAGCCGTTTTGCCATTCGCATTGACGCCATTTTGGATACTCTATTGCCAAAGCGCAAAAAACTGCCTTTGGAATTACAGCTCACCCTAGGTGTTTCGGCGTATAGTCTTCTTTTTTTAGATAAAATCCCTCACCACGCTACGGTTAATTTTGCCGTAAATTATGTCAAAAAGCTTTTTGGGCAGCGCTTGGCTTCTGTATGCAACGGTGCTTTACGCTCGCTTTTGCGCTTGCAAGATGCACCTAAGCAATTAGATTTTTATGCACACCCTGCACACTTTTATAGCGTGCCGCCTTGGCTTTATGATTTATGGATACAAGCTTATGGACAAAATTCTGCCAAGGCTCTTTTTGAGCGCTCTTTGCAAAGGCCAAAAATAGCTTTGCGGCTTAATCCTGCCCATGCTGATTTTATAGCTTTGCAGAATGCTTTATTGCAATGCTCTGATATGGAAGCCTTGAGTGCGAAAACTTTGAGTAGTAAAGCTTTGGAGCTGAAAATACCTTTGGAAAGCTCTGCTGCCTTTACAACACTTTTGCCTACAGGTTTTGTGTGCTCTAGGGGCAATGCCCCTTCCATGCAAATTTTGCAAAAATCCCTTGCGCAGTGGCAAGCTTTGGGGGCTCTTTCTTGGCAATCGGCCGGTACGCAAATGGTTATGCGGCAGATTTTTTGCGCAGTGCCTGAACTGCAAACTTTGCCTTTTTGGGATGCGTGTGCAGGGCAGGGTGGTAAATCTTTGTGGCTTTTGGAACACGGTATTGAAGTTGCCTTGGCTTCTGATGTTTCGGCTTTTCGTTTGCGCCAATTGCACCACAATGCCAAAAGGCTCAAAGGTAACCTGCCTACAGCATTAATGTCTGCTACTGATCCTGCTTTGGGTGAATGGCAAGGAAATATTTTATTAGATGTGCCTTGTTCCGGGCTTGGAACCTTGGCCAGAAGGCCGGAAATACGAACAAGGCGAACTGC
>CAYJGS010000024.1:0-17618 GCA_964369505.1 uncultured Desulfovibrionaceae bacterium
AAGCAATCTGACTGCCCACATCTAAATCTAATGCTTGCCGTACCACCTTGGGTAAAGTAACTTGCCCTTTACTGGTGACAGTGGCGATATTTTGGATATTTTGCATATGTACTCCTTTCAATAAAAGTAAGGATTATTCCTTACATTGTCAATATGCGAGATTCGCAAACAAGGCCACCCCTTTTTCCCTCACCATTGTCCCTGTCCAATGTAGTACCATATGTCCCTATAAAATGTTTTATTTATGTTGGTATTTTCGCTGGCATGAGTATGAAATAAATCCATTTTATATATTATTACAATAAATTACAACTATAAAATAAATCATAGTGGGCTATGCTTTGTAAATAAAAAAAGCTTACGCGCTCTGTGCAGATGCATAGCCTTGTTAACCTACAAACCTACCCAAACATATCCTGCATTTCGCGTAAAAATTCCTTGTGCGTAAATTCAAAGCGTAAAGGGGTTATGGTGATATGCCCTTTGCTTAATAAATCTCTGTCGGTATTTTCTTCCACATGGGCTGAGCGCATTTCGCCGTGCAGCCACCAATATTTATTATCACGAGGATCTAGTTTTTCTATATATTCATCGTCCCAAAGGGCAGAAGTTTGTGGGCAGACGCGCACCCCTTTATGTTCAGCCATGGGAATTTTAGGATAATTCACATTGATGACCGAGCGCGGCGGTACTTTTTTCCAATCAAATTCTTCGGCAAATTTCACGGCATGGCGGGCTTCTTCTATAAGATTTGTGGGGCGAAAATTATCGCAAGACAAAGCCAAGGCCGGAAAATCGGCATGGGCGGCTTCGGTGGCGGCAGCAACAGTGCCGGAATACATGATATCCGGCCCCACATTGGCGCCGGCATTGATGCCGGATATGACGATATCCGGCTTTTGAGGCAAAAGCACCGAAAGCCCCAACTTTACGCAATCGGTGGGGGTGCCGTGCACACCAAAGCCAATAAAATCGCCTTCGTGTATTTCTTTGCCGCGCAAGGGCTTAAACACAGTAATAGAATGCCCCACGGCTGATTGCTCTGTTAATGGCGCCACCACATACACAGTATGACCTGCCTCGCGCAGAGCCGTGTACATGGCGCGCAAACCCACGGCATAAATACCGTCATCATTGGAAAGCAAAACTATCATTGATGTGTCCCCTTTTCTTATAAAATGCTCATAAAAAAATATTGTGCATATATGCCGTAATGTTTATACTAAATGCAGTATACAGTGTTCAAGGCCAAAAACACATTCTTTTTTGACAGAATATCGTCAACAAGGCAAGGTATTCATGCAAGAGCATCAATCCATCATAACTATTCAGGCCAATGGTGAAGTGCAAGGTATTTTTCTGCTTGGTAACGCCGCACTTTCACAATCACGTAACGGTCCATTTTGGAAACTTGAACTGCGCGACGCCACAGGACAGATAGAAGCCAAAATATGGAGCCCTCTTAGTCAAGAATTTAGCGAACTTATTGCCGGTTCTTTTGTGCAGATCAAAGGGCGCACTTCGCTTTTTCGCGATCAAATACAGCTGAGCATAGACCATATGCAGGTGCTTGAAGATGCCGCCGTGGCCGGACTTGATATGGCCATATACCTTCCGGCTAGCCCTTACCCTGTGGACGAAATGTGGGAAGATTTACTTTTCATGTGCAAAAAAGAATTCACCCACGCGCCTTGGCGCAAGTGCGTTATGGCAGTGCTTAAGGATGCAGAAATAAGCTTGGCTTTGAAACGAGCGCCGGCAGCCAAAGGTGTGCACCATGCCTATATGGGTGGATTGCTTGAACATACCCTTTCTGTCATGCAACTTTGCTTGCGCCTTGCCGAGCAATATCCGGAAATCGACAAACAAGTATTACTGGCCGGAGCACTTTTCCACGATATGGGCAAAATATGGGAGCTCAGCGGCGGCCTTGTGACCGATTATACAGACGAAGGGCGCCTCTTGGGGCACATTTCATTAGCTGTAGAACATTTACAGCCTTTTTTGCAAAAATCCGGCCTTGAACCGGCCTTGGTGCAGCATGTGAAGCACCTTATTTTAAGCCATCACGGAACTTATGAATTTGGTTCACCGCGCCTACCGCAAACACCGGAAGCCATGCTGCTGCATTATGCGGATAATATTGATGCCAAAATGGCCCAATGTCGCCAAATTTTTAGTAATTGGGAAGAAGAACACACAGGGTGGTCAGACTATCAACGCACCCTAGAACGCTACATGTACAAACCCTACCGCAGTCCCAAACCGCCAGTAACGGAAAAACTTGAGGAAAAGAAAAAATCTTCAAAAAATAACAAGGAAGATTCGCAATGTTTATCACTTTGGAAGGTGTAGAGGGCTCCGGAAAATCTACGGTGCTGCAAAAACTAGCCGCCCATTTTCGCGATCTCGGACATGAAGTGCTTTGCACGCGCGAACCCGGTGGTTGCGCTTTGGGTCAAGATTTGCGCAGAATTCTCCTACACGCCGAAAGCCGCATTTGCAGCGAAGCCGAGCTTTTTCTTTTTCTTGCAGACAGAGCGCAGCACGTGAACGAAATCATACGCCCTGCCCTTGCCAAGGGCTGCATTGTGCTTTGCGATCGCTATGTAGATTCCACCATTGCCTACCAAGGTGCCGGGCGCGGCTTGAACCAAGAAGGAACCTTGGCCTTGCAAGCTTTAAATATGCAAGCCACGGGCGGACTTATGCCGCATATAACATTACTCTTAGATTTACCCATAGAACAAGGCCTTGCCAGAGCCCATGCTCGCAATGCTGTTCAAAAAAATAATCTCAACGAAGGGCGCTTTGACAGCGAAAGCATTGCCTTCCATACCAAGGTACAAGCACAATTTAGGCAATGCGCCAAAGCAGAGCCCCAGCGCTTTTTTACCATTGATGCAAGCCTTGATGCAGAAGCTGTTTTTGCGGCATGCTTGCAAGTGTGTATGAAAAAAATTAATACTATGTAAGGAGCTAAAAAACATGGCAGTTCAGTATTTTCTTCTCGGTATCAGCGATGGCAAATTGAATTTTTCGCAAGTGGAAAGCCCTTCCGTGAATTGCGCCGATGACGGCACACCACCGGAACCTTGGGCTGTGCACTCTTCCCTTGGCGATGATAATAAAATTTGGTGCCAAATATACCGCATTAAAGGTGAACCCGGCGGGTTCTTTGTGCTGCGCGACTTTGACGAAGTGCTTTTTGCGGCCCACGCCAAGGGGAATTTGGATTTTGTTTTTGGCGTAGAAACTTTTGCAAAAATGGTGAGTAATTACCGCTATGCTATGGATATTTTTGAAAATATAGATATGAACTTTGACGAAGAAGACGCTTAATAGCTTATTAATGGCCTGCCTACAAAGAATAGGCAGGCCATAACATTAGCCTTCGTTATTGCTATTCAGCACAAAACCCTTGGAAGGGCCTGTGTCTGAAGGGGTACCGGCCATTTTAGAAAGATACGTCTCTTTAAGTCTTTCAATATGCCCAGCCGTATTTTCAAAATACGTCATATGTTTTTGTTCTTCTTCGATAATTTGCTCAAAAAGACGCGCGCTTATAATATCGCGACATTCTTTGCACACAGCTATAAAACGGTTATACACATCAATGGCGGTGTCTTCTTCTTCCACATTAAAATTATAGATTTCAAGAATATCTTGGCCTTTAACCACCTTGCCGCTGGGTTCTGTAATGGGTTCACCGCCAAGTTCTTTAATTCTTTCGGCAAAAGCCTCTGCATGGCGCATTTCGTCTATGGCAATAAGTTTCATATTGGCCGCCAATTCGCCATAGTCCTTATCGTCCAGATTATAATGCTGATTCATATACTGATGAATGGCCAAAAGTTCCATGGCACGGGCTTGATTAAGCGCTTCTATAACTTTAGTTTTGCGTTCTGCTCTATCACTCATATTTTTATCCTCCAAAGTGTTTGCATATAATGCTTTTTATAATAGAAATGATTACTGATTGCAGCTTCACCCTTTTGGCCTAAAAAGTCAAGAAAAGAATGACAAGGCACACGAATACCCTAAAATCTGTGCTGGTATTTTATTCCACTTATTGCTAGAGTGCGCCCTTGCACATGCAAACTTCGTCGTAAAAAATAAGGACTATTCTATGTTGGCAATTCTTGACTATGAAGCGGGCAACCAAACCAGTGTAAAGCGCGCCCTTGAACACTTAAATATTGAATGCTGCATCACCGCAGAACCAAGTATTTTGCAAAAAGCAAAGGGTATTATTTTTCCCGGAGTGGGTGCTGCCGGCCAAGCCATGCAACTTTTGCAAGAGCGCGGCCTGCATACGGTGCTCAAAGAACTGGTAAAAAATGGCAAGCCCCTGCTCGGTATTTGCCTTGGCTGCCAAATCCTTTTGGAACACAGCGAAGAAAGCGACACCGAAACCTTAGGCATTGTAGAAGGTTCTTGCATACGTTTTGAGCAAGATTGCACAGAAGAAGACGGCACTCCCATACGCATTCCGCACATGGGCTGGAACAATTTGCAAAAAAAGCAAGACAATCTGCTCTTACGCAATGTGCCCCATGATGCCGAATTTTATTTTGTGCACAGTTATTATGTACAACCAAAACCGGAATTTGTGATTGCAACAACCTATTATGGAAAAGAATTCTGTAGCATATATGGCTATGACGGCCTTTGGGCTTTGCAATTCCATGTGGAAAAAAGCGGTGCACCGGGCTTGCAGATTTTACAAAACTTTTATGACTATTGCTGCCAAAAGGGGGGCATATGCTAAGTAAACGTGTTATCCCCTGCCTTGACGTGCGCGATGGCCGCCTTACAAAAGGCGTTAAATTTCAAGGCAATGTTGACATTGGAGACCCTGTGGAAACGGCACGCCGCTATTATGAAGAAGGTGCTGACGAAATCGTTTTTTACGATATTACTGCCTCACACGAAAAACGCGGCATATTCTTAGATGTGGTAACCCGCGTGGCCGAGCAGATTTTTATACCCTTTTCTGTGGGTGGCGGCATAAGCAGTGTTGCAGATATGCGCGCAGTGCTTTTGGCCGGAGCTGAAAAAGTTTCTGTAAATTCCGCTGCCGTTACCACACCAGAAATCATCACAGAAGGCGCTTATGCTTTTGGCTCACAAGCCATTGTGGTGGGCATGGATGTTAAGCAAGTGGATAAGAGCGAAAATATTCCTTCTGGTTATGAAATTGTTATCCACGGCGGTCGCAAGCATATGGGCATTGATGCCTTGCAATGGGCTAAACATTGTGAAGATTTAGGCGCCGGCGAGCTTTGCATAAACTCCATCGACGCCGACGGTACCTGCGACGGCTATGAATTAAATCTTACCCGCAAAATCTGCGAATTGGTGAGCATTCCCGTCATAGCCTCCGGCGGTGCGGGTAGCCCTGAACATATGTATGCGGCTGTGAGCGAAGGCAAAGCTTCGGCAGCGCTCATAGCTTCTATTGTGCACTATGGCCAATATAGCATTAAGGATTGCAAAGAGCACATGCAAAAGCGTGGGGCTAAGGTGCGCCTTACCTGGTAGCAATATGACCCCAAAACAATTAGGTTACACGGCTGCCATCATCGCCGTTATCTTATGGGCCGGCAATTTTGTTGTGGCCAGAGCTGTAGCGCATGCCATACCGCCTATACAATTAAACTTTTGGCGTTGGTTCATTGCCCTTATTTGCGTGCTGCCTTTTAGCCTGCATCATATTCGTCAAGATTTTCCCATTATACGTAAGCATTTTTGGTATATGACATGGCAAGCCCTTATGGGGGTAGTACTTTTAAATACCTTGTTTTATCAAGCAGGAAAAACCAGCACCAGCATCAATATGGTGCTTTTTGTGCCCTCTGCCCCCATCATTATTCTTTTACTCTCGCGAATTATTTGCGGCGAAGCCATTACCAAACGACGCTTTTTTGGACTTTTGACCATACTTTTTGGGCTTACTGTGCTCATTTCACGCGGAAGCTTAGCAAATTTGGCAAACTTTGACTTTAATATAGGCGATTTTTGGAGCATTGGCGGCATTGCTTGCTTTGGGGTATATTCTTTTTTTGCCCGCTATCGCCCAAAAGAACTCGGCACCGCCAGCTATCATACCGTTATATTTAGTATCGGGCTTATTATTTGCTTGCCCATGCTATTGGCAGAAATGGCACTGCTGCCACCAGCCACCTGGAATAAAGCCGTTATTATCAGCGTGCTTTATGCAGGTGTTGGCTGCTCCGGCATTGCTTATGTGCTTTGGAGCGTTGCCATTGAACGTATCGGCCCTGTACCGGCCGGCATGATATATTATTCCATACCGCTTTTTACAGCCATGAAGGGTGTTCTTATACTTGGTGAGCAAATCACTTTGGTACACATTGTAGGGGGAACTTTAATGCTTTTGGGCATAGTGGCTGCTACCTTACCCGGAAAGTCGGCCTACGCCCGTAGTGGCGGATAAAATACCACGGCAGGCTAAAAAGATATTGAAAGATTTACTGCAACTGGGTTATTTTTGAGGCATATTCTGGCTAAACACCAAATATTTTTGAAATAAAAAATTTGCCACAAAAGAACAGCCATAAGAAAAAATAAGCACCGCATACTGTAAGCTTTCATCAAATTTTGCAGCATATTCAAGGCCATACCAACACCACATAACAAAAGCTCGCACCATATACACAAGACCCACACCGCACAAAAAACCTCCCACACGGCGCGCAGAAAAAGCATGCCTTGGAGTAGCGTTTTTTTGCACAGGAAAAACCACATAGGTCAACAACAAAAAACCCACTATAGCGCCAAGACCCGTGCCAAAAACAAGGGCTATGGCATAAGAAATGCCTAAATATATACAACCCGCCGTCACCGCATAGTCAAGCAGCAAAGACGCCAAAGCCGCGCAAAAATATTTTATGAAATGTGTCATTTGACCTTCTTGGCAACATCATGTAGGTAGACTTTAACAACAATTTGTGGAAGTGATTTTAACCTAGGTTATGCCACAGTTGCAACCCAAATCAATTCCATAAAAATATCTAATAGCAACCACTGCAGTAAAAAAAATCCGAGAACTCTATGGCTACACATTATGTTTTAAAACAAGGAAAACTCGTAAATCAAGGCGAAAGCCAAGCAAGAAAAGCTTTTTGGCGCGCCCTTTTTTGCATAGGCTTGGCCTTATGCTTTGCCTGTGGATACTTTATGGCCTTCCAAGCCCATTCCATTCCCAAAGACAGCATCGTCCTTAGCAAAAAAGTGTATGAACACCTTTTACAAGCCGAAGATACCCTAGCACACGTTTCTTCAAAAATGGATCAACCAGACTATGTACTTACCATTCCTCAATTAAAAAAAGTTTTTGCCTTTACTTTTCCTGAGGCAAAATTGAGCGATGAACTTTTGGAAAAATATCTTACGTCTGTTATGAAATGGTCTGCAGAATACTCCATTCCTCCCTTGCTGGTTTTAAGTGTCATTTGGCGCGAAAGCTTTTTTGACGCTTCCATCATATCCAGCGCCAATGCCAGAGGCCCCATGCAAGTGATTTATAAATATCACAAAGAAAAGCTCGATCGCCTACAAAAAAGTGAACAAGACCTGCACGACATTGATGTAGGCATTCATGTGGGGGTAGAAATTTTGCGTGAATATTTCGACAGGTACGATAGAGATCTCTTTAGAGCTATGACAGCCTATGTGGGCGGCACACACCGCACTTATGCCCAAGATATTATTACTCGCTATTTTAACGCGCGCATGTACATTGAAGAACAATTATAACGCGGCCTTTCAAATATCCATATTAAAAGGCCGCGCAATGATTAGTCTCTTATATCTATGATTATTTTAAACAAAGAGCTTCCAATACGGATACGCCACAAAAGCCACAAAGGCTAATGTTGCCACCATGCGCACGCTAAACACTTGCAAAACAAACTTCATGGGTATGTAGCCAGAAGCATAAAAATACAGCAAAATAGCGAACTCATAAGGAAAAATATATTGATCCAGACCATAGACATAGCTATAATAAATAAGGCGCGGATCAATGCCAAGTTGCGTGGCAATACCTGTTAGGGACACGGTCAACGTGGCTATGGCTGCTATGGGGGTGAGCACAAAATTCAACAACACACCAGCACAAAACACAGCCAAAACCGTATACATTTCTGAACCGCTCAAGAAGGGCAATAAAGCATTGCTCAATATTTTATCCATGCCACAAGCCATGGCTGCACCGCCAATGGTCATACAGCCCACCACGAAAATAACAACAGGATAATTTACTTTTTTGATGTCTTCGCCGTCCAATATATCCATGCCCGGCAAAAAAGCTACCATGGGTAAAAGCAGCATGACCCAGCCCACATCGATACCATGCCAGCGGTCAGTCAAAAGAAAGCCCAAAAGCACCACTAAAATGCTTAAGCACTTCTTTTCTGCCAATGAAAAGGCGCCCAATTTGTTCAATTCTGTTTGCACCATTTCACCCATATTGCCTTCTACCTTAGGACGTAAGATAAAAAGCACAATACACAAAGACAATGCCGTATACACAACAGCCGGTATGAAATTGTGCAGGGCATATTCCACCCAAGGGACAGTAATTTTGGCCGCTTGCGACATAAGGCGCACGCCCATAATCTGATCCACACCGCCTGTGAGATAGGCCATTTTCACCGACGTGGCGCCAACAAAGCCTGCTAAAATAAGGGCAGCACCTTCGCGTGAGCCTTTTTCTAATTTAAGGGCATCGCAAATGCTTAAACAAATAACGGTGATAATGGCAGCACGCCCCATGGCCGAAGGTACAAAAGGAGCTAGGATAAGACCGGCTAACACAATGCCCCATAACAACCTTATAAAAGAACCACCCGTCATGGCTATGCAATGTAAAGCTAAACGACGCGCAAAACCTGTTTTCATCATGATAGCGCTGATAATAAGACCGCCCATGATAAGCCAACCGACAGAAGAACTCCACACACCCAAAACTCGATTGGCAGGCCCTACCCCTGCAACAATGTACATGACAGGCAAAGCCATGGCCACCAATACATCAGGCAAGAGCTCCATAGCCCAAAGGCATAGCGCTAAAACTGTTATGGCAGAAAATAATACCACATTAGAAGCAAAGCCTTGACTTTGCATAAAAAGCCCTACAACCACAGGCAAAAGCAGAGCAAAACCCCACTTTAACGGCGAAGCAGTATTTGTTTGTGACATAGAACACTCCTTTTGTACCAAAAACCTATAAAACCTGTTGCAAACACAACGTTGTTCACAAAGTGACATCTTACTTAGGCATGTACACTTGTGCAAAAAATAACGCAATTGTTATTTTAAAGTATTTTAGCATAAATGAAGCATATTTTATACACAAAATATCGCACCCAAAAAGCGGATGAAGATTCCTTTTTGTCTAAACAGAAAGCTCCTACAAGTAAAAAGTACAAAAAAACCTTAAAGGTAACTTCAAGGTTCAATTGGATAATACTAAAAAAAGCCTTGGAGTTTCCTCCAAGGCTTTTTTAAAAAACTTGTAGTGTTTTACTAGCCAACAAATGGATTAGCAAACAACAAGATGAAGCTCACAACCAAGGCGTAAATGGCCAAGGATTCAATAAATGCGAAGGCCAAAATCATGGTACCGGTGATTTTGCCACTGGCATCAGGATTACGAGCAATACCTTCACAAGCGCCTTTCACACCAAGACCCATGGCAATACCGCAACCAAAAGCGGCAATACCAATACCAAGGGAAGCTGCCAAGGTGGTCAAACCAAGGGAAGCAGAATCAAGGCTAGCGGCAAATGCCATGGAAGCCATGCCAAGAAGGGCAACAGTGTTCAAAGCAACCATCATTAATTTACGCATGTGTAACTCCTTAAAGATTATTATATGTTTGGGTCCGAGGACCATTCCCCACAAAATTTGGTTTTCCTTAAAATCCTAGTGCGCATGCTCCAAAGAGCCCTTGATATACAACATTGTCAACATAAAGAACACAAAGGCTTGCATGCACTTGCCAAGCAAGAACAAAGCATATACCGGCAAAGAGCCAAGTATGGGCGCCATAAGGAAAGCAAGAATAATAACAATTTCTTCACCACGAATATTCCCAAAAAGACGCAGACTTAAAGAAAGTGGTCGCGAAATGTGCGACACCACTTCCAAAGGGAACATGAGCGGAATCAGAGCTTTAGACGGGCCTGTAAAGTGGTTCACATAATGGAAACCCCAACGCTGCATGCCCACAAAGTTATAGTAGACAAAGACCACCAAGGCCATACTCACCGTGGTGTTTAAGTTAGCCGTGGGTGCGTCAAAACCGGGCACTAGACCCTGTAAATTCATGGTAATGATATACAAAAAAATTCCGGCCAAAAGGGGCACGTATTTTTTGCCGTCCTTTTCGCCTAAATTACTACAGACAAAGTCGTCAATGGTACCGATGATAGCCTCAAAAAAATTCTGCAATTTACCGGGAACCATGGTGACATTACGCTTTACTAAATAGGCGGCAACAAAAAGTATTGCCATGGCAGTCCAGGAAAAAAACACGTGACGAAACTCTATTACCTGACCACCAAGGGTGATTTGATCCATGTTGCATAATGTAGAAAGCAACACCGGACTTGGCAAACTACCTGCCATACAACACACTCCTTACTGCTTGTGCCCAAGCGCATTTGCTCGAGCATAGGTTCCAAGAGCCACAGCCAAACTTATAATTATACCGCCTACTAAGGCGATGGCTGAGGCATTATACACAACAAGTACCACATACAATATCACGGCGGTAATCACCAACCGCAATGTAGTCTGCAACAGCATAGACACAAGCAGTGCCATGCCGTACGCCGCTAATCGGATGCCTAAGATATGCCTAGCAATTCCCCAAAAAACATTGGCAAAGATCAAAGCGCCCACCGCAAATGTAAGCGGTTTGCCCGAAAAAGGCAAGGACATAAGCCCCAAAAGTAACAGCGCAGCCAAAAACAAGAGAATATTGCGCATTATAAGCCGTATGGCCGGCAGGTGAAAACCCCTTCGCCAAAGCCACGTTTCTAAAGAGTGCGCAAGCTTTGCAAACGGCATTTAGCTTTCTCCACGCTCTTTTATGGGCGCATGAGCGTTACTTTCCGCGCCAGAATCAATGGAACCTTCAGCCCCACTGTCTGAATTTTCTTTCGTGTCACTGGACACATGGCTGGGCACATGGCTGGGCACATGACGGGGCCCATGGCCGGAGCCGGGTTGCTGATTGTTCATCTTGCGCAAAAGTCTTTTGCTGTCTTCATACACATTCAAAAAACCAGCACCAATGCCAATAATAAAAAATGCCAACTTAAACCAAGGATTTGTGCCAAGCCACGCGTCAAGAGCATAGCCTATGCCAAAACCCACCGCAGGTCCGCTGACCATATGCATGCCAATGGTACCCGCCGTTGCAAAAAGCTCCATACTTTTATTCTTGGCTTTTAACCTTGAACCTAAATCCATGCGGCACTCCAAAACAATATTTTAAGCATACGTCAGCTATTGCGCATAAAAACTGCATATGCCAAACTTTTTTACTGCCTGCGCGCTCTTTTGTCAAAGTGCACACAGCTCGTGCCTCATTTCACAAGGTGCTTAAAACTAGCACACAAGCTTTTTGAGGTCAATTTTTTTATGCTATTTTTCTATCTAAAAACATATTATAATGTAAACCTCTGCATAATTCATTATGTAGAGGATCATGGAGCGTTGACGCTAGTCAGCGCGACCGAAAATCAAGAATAGGTGGAGCTTTGCTTCACCGTTAAATGATTGATTTTCGTGCCTTTTCGTTCGGCAACCTTGCTGACGAAAGCGAAACAAACACCGCAAGGCGGGGTTTGTTTCCTTATATAAACAAGATACAAAAATATACCATTTATTTACAGCTCAGCGCTATGCCTTGCGTAAATGTATGCAAGACTCCACATGGGCTGTATGCGGAAATAAATCCACAGCACTGACACTCTCCACAGAATACGCAGTACACAACACAGCAATATCTCTAGCTAATGTTGCAGGATTACAAGAAATATACACTATCTGCTCAGGCTTTGCCT
This sequence comes from uncultured Desulfovibrionaceae bacterium, assembly GCA_964369505.1. Lineage (GTDB taxonomy): Bacteria > Desulfobacterota > Desulfovibrionia > Desulfovibrionales > Desulfovibrionaceae > CAYJAD01. The sequence goes on from CAYJGS010000024.1 coordinate 12,105, forward strand.
TAAGCACGCTTTCTATGGCTTTGGCATGCATGCCGGCCCTTGGTGGGTCTAAAAGCACCACATGCGGCTTTGGCCAAGTATGCAAAACATTTTCTGCTTTATCTGCCACATACGTACAATGTTCCATACCCATATGAGCAGCATTTTGTTTGGCTATGTCTATGGCTGCCTTATGGCTTTCAACACCAAAAACGGCTTGGGCTTTTTTTGCCATATGCAATCCCGGTGCCCCCACACCGCAATACACATCCCACAAAATTTCATGCCCCTGCAAATCTGCCATACGCGCAGCTTCTGTGCATATATACTGCGCCGCGGCGGTATTTATTTGAAAAAAAGCTCCGTGCGGTAAAGCATAGTCCATGCCCGCTAAATGCAGCGTCAAGTTTTTCTCACCAAGAGACGTAATACAGCGCTCACCCATGGCAAAAAGCGATGCGCTGTGCCTTTCTTCGTGCACAAAACCCACCACTCCCAATTTGGCGTCCAAAAGATTTTGCCCAAGGCGCGCTATAGTATGCCGATTTTTCCCGTTGGTTGGTGCTGTTATAAGCTGCACATGGCAACCAAAGGGCTTATCGCAAACGCGCAGCACCACATGGCGCCACAAAGTATCAGGATTTTCTTGCCCACGTTGCGCTTGCTTTTCCCCTTGCCAAGGCTTTAAGCCTGTGGCCGCCATCAAATTCTGCACCTTCATAAGCACAGGCTTAAAAGATTCCGGCATGAGCAAGCATGCGGGAGTTGCTACAATCTCATGCGACCCTTTGCCCCGCAAGCCAAGAATAAGCTTGCCAGAAGCGTCATAACCCACGGCAAATTCCATTTTATTTCTATATGCCCAAAGATTTGGCGAAGCATGCATACGTGTAAAAGGCACATGCTGCAATTTACCAATGCGTTGCAAAGCTTCTTTAAGCATATTTTCTTTCCAAAAAAGCTGCTTGGCATAGGGCATGCTTTGCAAGGGGCAGCCGCCGCAATCTTTGGCATGAGAGCAAGGGGGCTCAATAAAATCTTCTGCTTCTTCAAGAATTTCTACACATTCAGCTTCGGCAAAATTTTTTTTAGTTTTTATGATACGCGCCTTCACCCTTTGCCCGGGAAGCCCCCCTTGCACAAAGACAACGCGTTGCATATCTCTGCCCACGGCTCTACCGTCGTGCGCTAAAGAAGCAAGTTGTAATTCTATATATTCTTGTGACATAATAGTATATTATTACCTAGCTGCATGTTGTACAAGATATTCGTGCAATAATGTCATATCTTCCGCATAAGGCCATTTTCCGCCTTCAAATGTTTTACCGCGCCCATAAAAAAGCGTGCCCACTTCTTCGGCCGCGTGCAAGTCTGTGAAGGCATCTCCTACCATAAGAACTTCTTCCGGCAAAACTTTTGCTTTGTTCACAATATCTTGCAACAATTTAGCCTTAGCCGGCGGCGCACCGTAAATACCGGTAAAATAGGGGCCAAGCCCGCGGTATTGCAAAATCATATTCAGTTCATCGTGGGAAGCACCAGAGCATACATATATGGGCAATTTACCGTGCCATTTTTGTAATACCTCTTCAATACCGGGCACTAAGGCACATGTTTTTACAGCCTCCACCGTCATATCTTCAAAGCGTGCATTCCACTGCTGTAAAATTTCTTCGGTGTATTCTTCTTCTAGCACTTCTTCAAAAAACCAGATGAATTTTTGCCGTCTATTCACCCCACCGTGTAGAGTGTGGTATAAAACCAATCTGTCCACCGCCTCATGCCCATAGGGCGCTGCCAGCATGGCCATGGCCTGCGTTTTTATATTCATGCTTTCTAAAATAACACCGTCACAATCCAAAACTAAACAGGTTATGGGCATATATACTCCTTTAATATTTACTAAATATTTCGGAAATTTTTTCTTTGTCCTTGGTGATGGTCAGCGCAAGAGCCAAAAGAATACGGGCTTTTTGTGGGTTCAAATTATCGCCAAGAATAAAATTATAATCTTTATATTCAGATTCATAAGTAACAACACCAGAAGCCACACGAGAAGAACGGACAATGGGTAAACCTGCATTGGACGCTTTGCCAAGCAAAGCAGCCGTGTCGCTTGAAAGGCTGCCATTGCCAGTGCCGGCCACCACAATACCCTCAGGCTTGCTGTCCAACACAGCTTTATACATTTCTGTTGCAACTTCAATATATTGATACACAATATCCACACGGGGCAGCGTGCTTAGATGGGCAACATCAAATTCTGTATCCTTGGTGTGTTTACGCGTACTTTCTCTATAAAAAATAGGTTGATAATTTACAACATAACCCAACATACCCATTTCAGGCGCCTTGAATGTTTCCGGCGACAAAGTGTTGGTTTTAGTGCCTTCGCGAGCGGCAATTATCTGACCGTTTAAAACTATAAGAACGCCTTTACCAACGGCCTTTTTGCTAGCTGCCACAGCCACAGCATTTAAAAGATTTAAGGGGCCGTCGGCACTGATGGCTGTGGCCGGACGCATGGAACCCACCACCACCACAGGCTTGGTGCTTTTTACCACAAGGTTCAAAAAAAAGGCTGTTTCTTCTAGGGTGTCTGTGCCGTGGGTCACCACCACCCCATCACAATCAGGCTTGGCAAGGAGCTCATTAATTCTTTTGGCAATATTTAACCAGTTGGCATAACTAATATTGCCACTGGCCACGTTGACAATTTGTTCGGCATCCACCTTGGCAAGGTCTGCTATGGCAGGTACAGCATCAATCAAATCTTGCGCAGAAAAACTGCCGGGCTTATAATCTGTGGTATTGGTAGATGCGTCGGCTGCACCGGCAATGGTACCACCGGTGGCTAAAATGGTAACATTGGGCAGTGCAGCAGCAAAACTCTGTACCCCCAGTACAAAAAAGCAAGCTACGATACATATTGATTTTTTCCACATAATGCCCCCATTGTATACTGTGTTTGCCGTGCAAAATATTTTTTAGCATAAAGCCTTTAGTAAATTCGCAACAGCCAAATTTTCCATATCTATACGCGCTTCTAAGGCATACGAAGCGCTGTGCGGATGCAAAATAATTGTATCTAAAGCAGTTAAAGGCCCCGCATAGGGTTCTTTGCCAAAAACATCTAAGGCTGCTCCGGCCAGTTTACCTTGCTTTAATGCAGCATATAAAGCTTCTTCGTCCACCAATTCGCCACGCGCAGTATTGATAAACCAAGCGCCATCACGCATTTTAGCAAAATTTTCCTTGGTAAATATCACGTCTTGCCCCACAGCAGGCCCCACAGCAGGCCCCACAGCAGGATAGGCGCTATGCAGGCTGACCACATCCGCAAAGGCAAGCAAAGCATCAAAAGGCATGTATGTAAAGCCTGCAATATTTTGCACATAAGGATCGGTATACGCCACACGGCACCCAAGAGCACTGAAAAGCTTGGCCACAGCCTGCCCCACACGACCAAAACCTACCAAACCCACATTTTTACCGCGTAATAAAAAACCCATGCTTTTTTTCCAAACACCGGATTTTATCTGGGCATCTTTTTGGGCAATGTGCCGCAACAATGCAAAACTTAAAGCTATAGTCAACTCTGCCACCGCGTCGGTGGGTGCGTCTGGCGTATTGCACACCACTATGCCAAGCTCTTTTGCCTTTGCCAAATCCACAGAATTAAGGCCTATGCCACAACGAGAAATCACGCGCAAATCCGGCAACTTGCATAACACATCGTGAGTTAAAGGCTCCGTTCCGGCTATAAGCCCCACACAACCTTGAGCAAGCTCTATAACTTCTTCCTCAGTCAGCACTCGCCCATGCGGATTTAAGCGCACGTCATAGCCAAAACCCTTAAGCCTTTGCAAAGGATTCTTGGCATGAGCCACCGCGTAGGCTGCAAAAGAAGAAGTGCTTATGGCTATGCTTGGCATATTTTCCCCATATACTGAGGCAAAAGCGCGTCATCTTGCATAAGCGTATGCACCAAGGCTAAATCTTCCGGCGTATCCACGCTTTGTGTACGCTCGTCTATCTTAACCATGCGCACCTTATGCCCATGTTCCAGCAAACGCAACATGTCTATAGATTCTTGACGCTCCAAGGGCGTTTCCTGCCACTGTAAAAATTGCAACAAAAAATTCCGTCGAAAAGGCATAATGCACACTTGCTTATACACATTTTTGGGCACTTGCGCTATGGTCGCGCTCTTATCGGCTCCTATGGCCGCACGCGAAAAATACAAGGAATCGCCCTTATTATCCACAACAACCTTAATAGTATTAGCATTTTGCCATTCTTCAACCGAGGATATGGGCGCCATAAGATTTACCGCTTGCACCGCATTATGAGCATATAATGGAGCCATGGCGGCCTTAATCATACTTGGCGTAACCATAGGTTCATCCCCTTGCACTAATACGATATTTTCAACTTTACGCCCGCCATTTTCTATATATTGCAAAGCTTCGGCCACTCGTGCTGTACAACGTTCATGAGCAGAGCTTGTCATGATACATGGCATATCAATATCTTGGCAATATGCAGCAATGGGAGCATCGCAAGTGGCCACATACACTGCATCTATGCCCCCCTGCCCCGCATATTCCTTAAGAGCAAGCTTGGTGCGCAAGGCCACATGCCCAATCATGGGCATATTATGCAAGAAAGCTAAAGGTTTGCCAGGAAACCGACTTGAGCCCATACGCGCTGGGATTATGGCTATGGTTGACATTCTTTCCCCTTAGCTTGTTGGCCTATTGCTGTGAGTCCAAAGAAATACAGAATCTATACCATAAGCAATAAACGTATATCCATCTGCAATATCTTGTGAAAGCTTATCTTTATCTGGTTGCACCACATGCGTGCCCATAATAATATTATATTTTTTGCATACCTGTGCAATGCGTTGCATGGCCGCCAAAAAATCAGGATGCGCAAAATCGCCCGCTATGCCCATGGAGCCAGAAAGATCATAAGGTCCCACCAATATAGCGTCTAAGCGCGGATGCTGCACCATATTTTCTAAATCTTGCACAGCCAAAATATGCTCCACCTGCGCCACCAAAAAAATCTCTTTGGACTCTTGCGCATAATAAGACGCAAATTTTTTGCCAAAACCATTGGCGCGTCCATAGCCTATACCACGTTTGCCATAAATACCATCCGCTTTTTTTTCAGGATAAGCCGTATATTCCATACACACATCCAGCTCTGCACGACTTGTAAGCATGGGAAAAATCAGCCCTTTGGCACCGGCATCTAAAGCAGCCTTTATGGAGCTTTGGCTATTATCGCGCAAGCGTACCATGGGCACACAGCCGCCACATTCTATGGCTCGAAAAAGATTGGGAAAATCTTTAGCGCTCATGGCAGCATGTTCCATGTCCAATACCAGCCAATCATAGCCATTTTTTGCCATGATTTCTGCCACATCAGGAGAAGGAATTTGCAACCAAGAACCTATGGACACTTGCCCTGCTTGTAAATGAGCGCGTAATTGTTGTGCAGTTTTCATGGCGTTCCTTAATTTTA
>CAYJGS010000025.1:0-17204 GCA_964369505.1 uncultured Desulfovibrionaceae bacterium
ATCCAAGTGCTTGCCCCAAATGCCAAGGAACTCAATTGGCACAGGATGAAGATGTGCTTGATACTTGGTTTTCTTCGGCTTTATGGCCATTTTCCACCATGGGTTGGCCTGATAAAACCAAAGAATTGGCCGCGTTTTATCCCACGGCGGTGTTGGTAACGGGCTTTGACATTCTCTTTTTCTGGGTGGCCCGTATGATGATGATGGGTCTGCATTTTATGGACGAGGTGCCTTTTCACCATGTGTATTTACATGCATTGGTGCGCGACTCGCAAGGGCGTAAAATGTCAAAATCCTTGGGTAACTCAATTAATCCCTTGGAGATGATTGATAAATATGGCTGCGATGCCTTGCGCTTTACCCTCACATCTTTTGCGGCCATGGGGCGTGATATTCGTTTGGCCGAAGACCGCATCGAAGGCTATAGGCATTTTGTGAATAAACTTTGGAATGCCGCACGTTTTGCGCTTATGAATTTGCCGGAAAGCGAACCCAAGGCCGTAGATTTGGCCACTGTGCAGGGTGTGCACCATCAGTGGATTTTGCACCGCCTTGAAATGTTTAAAGAAGATATGGAAAAGTCCCTTGCGGATTATCGTTTTAACGATGCGGCGCAGGGTGGTTATAAATTTTTGTGGGGCGAATTTTGCGACTGGTATTTAGAGCTCATTAAGCCGGATATGCAAGACGAAGAGCGCAAAGAAGAGGCGCAATATGTGCTTTGGACGGTATTGCGTGAAATGCTTGTGCTTTTGCATCCCATTATGCCCTTTGTAACGGCAGAAATTTGGCAAGCTTTACCGGGTGGGGCAGGGCAAGATATTTCGCAAGAATTGTATCCAAAAGCACGCCCCATGTGCCAAAAGCCCAAAGAAGCTGCACGTATGGAATTTATTCAAGGGATCATTGTGGCTGTGCGCACCATTCGTGCAGAGCTGAATATTTCGCCTTCCTTACGCCTTAAAGTGCAAATGCAGCCTGTAGATGCAGCTCAGGCAGAAGAAATTGCAGCGGCTAAGGGTATGATTTGCACCTTGGCTCGTTTGGAAGAATTGCACATTGACGCTCAAGCAGAAGCGCCTAAGGCTTCGGCTTCTAATGTGGTGCAAGGTTGTCAGATTATTATTCCTCTTTCAGGCGCTGTGGATTTGCAGGGCGAACTTGCTCGTCTTGATAAAGAAATAGGCAAGCTTGATAAAGACTTGGAAGGTATTGCCAAAAAGCTTTCCAACGAAAGCTTTGTGCAACGCGCTCCGGCCGATGTGGTGCAACGCGAAAAAGATAGGGCAGAAGAACTTAATGACGCAAGGGCTAAGCTTGAAACGCTGCGCGCTCGCTTTGCAGAGGCTTTGGAAGAGTAGTATATGAGGTTTTAAGGTTGGCGTTTACGCGCTACTACATGTATATTTGTGTCCTAAGTGAGTAATAAAACGATTACGAAAGTAGTTTAGCTTCTGCCCACCATGAGCAGTTGCCCATTAAAAAAACATTTTCCTTTTCTAACCCGAAGGGAGCTTTTTGCGTAGCGTGTAAGCGCAAGCAAAAAGTATAGAGTGCTGGTTTTTGGACGATTTTGAGCAGCTTGTAAGATTTTTTTTGCTCGCAAGGAAAAGAGAATTTTGCTGCGTAAGCGACCTCAAGGTCGTGCGTATAAGCAAAATTTTATTTGACGCCGCGAGCGAAAAAAAGATGAAGATGCCAAAAGCGTCCAAAAGTAATGCAAAGGGCCGCAAGGCCGCATTATCCGCTCAGGGTGGCGCTAAAGCATGTATAAGTAAGTAAGTGACTTGACTAGAACTGAACGCACAAAAAAACGCAGAGAGCTTTCACTTTCTGCGTTTTTTTGTGATATGTAAATACATTTAAAATATACCGTGTATCTTGCCGGTATCCACGTCCACGTCAATTTTTCTAAACGAAGGTGATGAGCCGGTTCCCGGCATGAGCATAATATCACCGGCCACCGGTGCCACAAGGCCGGCCCCGCCAAAGTGTAATATATCGCGCACATGCAGTTTCCAACGCTCTGGTACACCCTTGGCGGCGGCATTGTCGGAAATGGAAAATTGAGTTTTTACCATACACACCCCAAGCTCATGAGCATTGGGCAGTGCTTGCAAAGCCGCTAATTTGGTGCGGGCTTGCAGGGCATATTCAACGCCATCAGCGCCGTACACTTCCCAAGCAATGCGCTCAATACGTTCGGCAAAGCTTGTATTTGTGTCGTATAAATAATGGAAGGTGCTTTTTTCGTTACAAGCATCAATAACGGCATCGCTGAGCTCAAGAGCCCCTTCTCCGCCGTGCTCCCAATGGGAGGAAACGGCAAAACGCGCGCCGGCCGCTTCGCAAATTTCGCGTACTCTGGCAATCTCTGCCTTGGTGTCTGTGGCAAAAGCGTTTAAGCACACCACAGGCGGCACGCCGGATCGACGTACTATTTCAAGGTGGTGCAAAAGGTTTTCGCAGCCTTTTTCCACAGCGCCGATGTCTTCTTGCTTATAAGCTTCTGGCAGTGGGCGCCCGGGAGCCGGCGAAGGAATGCCACCGTGATTTTTTAAAGCCCGTATGGTGGCCACAATCACTGCGGCATCAGGGTGTAAACCACTGGCGCGGCATTTGATATTCCAGAATTTTTCATAGCCTATATCGGCGGCAAAGCCTGATTCTGTCACATGGTATTCACTGCATTTTAAGCCCACATAATCTGCAATAACAGAACTTTGCCCAAGGGCTATATTGGCAAAAGGCCCTGCGTGCACAAGTACGGGCTGGCCTTCCATGGTTTGGATAAGGTTTGGTTTTACAGCTTCCACCATCCAAGCTGTCATGGCGCCGGCCACTTGCAAATCTTCGGTGGTGATATTTTTGCCGCTTATATCTTGGGCCACAATTATTTTGCCCATGCGCTCGCGCAATTCACGTAAATCTTTGGAAATGGCAAGTATAGCCATAACCTCAGAAGCTACGGCAATGTCAAAGTGCGAATGCATCATAAAACCATTGCGATTGTTGCCATTGTCTATGCCTATAATAATATTACGCAAAGCTTGGCAACAAAAGTCCATGACCCAACCCATGGAAACCTTGGTGGGGTCAATATTTAATCGTTTCATGCCCGATAGACGTTCGAGGGTTTCATCGTCATAATTGCGCTCATGCTGCATGCGCGCTGTAAGGGCGGTCATGGCGAGATTATGGGCATTCATAATGGCGTTGATATCGCCGGTAAAGCCCAAGGAATAGGGCGCTAGGGGAATGCACTGCGAAAGGCCACCGCCTGCGGCAGAACCCTTAATACCCATGGTGGGGCCGCCCGAAGGTTGGCGTATGGCAGCAGAAGATTTTTTGCCCCTTTTGCCAAGACCTTGCACTAGCCCAATGGTAGTTGTGGATTTGCCTTCGCCTAAGGGAGTGGGGGTTATGGCGGTGACATTGATATATTTGCCATTGGGAGTATTTTTTAGCCTTTCAAGAACGAGCGTATGGTCTATCTTGGCCATGCTGTGCCCATAGGGAAGTACTTCAGCATCAAGAAGTCCCATTTGGCGTGCAATATGCGTGATGGGAGGCATATTTGCTTCGGCTTGCGCTGCCAATTGCCAGTCTTCATACTGCTTTGGATCAAGCTTCATGGTGTATCCTTGTTCAAGGTTCAACTACTGTAAACTAAGATGTTTACATATTTGTGATTAATTACCTATGGGTGCAAACACCTTATTGGCAATGCCAATCATAAGCTGCGCACTGTATTTTTTGTCAAAGCGTGCCTCGTCAAGCACCAACTCTTTGGCTGCCAATTCAATGGCTTTGGCTTTATCGAAGGGGCGCTCTGTGATCATGGCACAAAAAGCGTCTGTTACCGCACAAAGTCTTCCTAAAGGGCTTATTTGTTTGTCTTTTAAGCGCTGAGGATAGCCTGAACCGTCAAGGCGTTCATGGTGTTCCATGGTGCACATACCAAGTTCGTTAAATGTCAATTCAAGCTTTTGCATGATTTTATAGCCAATGATGGGGTGCTCGTGAATTTTATTGGTTTCATCGGGATTGAGCTTACGCGGTTTACCACGAATAACAGGAGGAATTTTGCCCATGCCAATGTCGTGCAAAAGCAAAGCCAAAGCAATACGGTCAAATTCACGCCTTTTGAGTTCTTTATTGGTTTGCACACAAAGCCAAAGGCCAACGGCTAAGGAATTGAAAGAATGCCCTTCAAGGGTGTAATTATGCTGCAAGCGGCGCAAAAAATATTTTATGCGGTGCGTGTCTTGCCAAAGCCATTCTGTAACCACCATAGTAGAGGTATAGAGCGGTTCAAAAACGGGCTTTAAAGGTGTTTCGCAAAAATCTGCAAAATTTGACATAAGGGCTCGCATGCAAATATCTGCCACTTCTGCTTCTTTTAAGTGGGCATCTTGCAAAACAAGATCAAGCTGTTTTACAAGGTGTTCAGAGTATATGGGTAAATCTGAGCGTGAAACAAAAAGTAGGCTGTTTTTGCATAAATTATGTACTTCTTCTACTTGTTCATTGCTAAGCCTTTGGTCTTTACGACTATAAGGCACAAGCACAGCAATGCTTTCGTTAAAAGCAAATAAATCCACTGGAATACGGTATTTCGGAAAAGATTGCAATACTTCGATACCCAATTGGTAATAATCTTCAGAGATATCACTGGGGATTGCTTTAGATTTCACTCTCGCCATATGCTACTTCCAATATACTTTTACTAAGTTAGTGCCTCTTGGTCTGCCGCCCTTTTGGGGTTGACCTGCGGTAATTACAATGCGGTCATCTATGGCAAAACTCGGATAGTTGTCAATAAAGTTTTCGGCTCGAATGGTATGGCTTGATTCTTCACTTGGATTATTAATAAGCACAGGTGTTACACCCCAGCAAAAGTTTAAAGCCTTTACCGATTCTTTTTCGGGCGTTAAAGCATATATATCTTGCGGGGGGCGGCAAGAAGAAAGCTGACGCGCAGAAGAACCGCTTAAACTGTGTGAAACAATGGCTACCGCTTGCGATTTTTCTGTTAAAAGACAAGCAGAATATGCCAAAAATTCGGGTATGCCCTTATGGGCTTCTGGTTCTTTGAGCTCATGTTTTTCTATAAGGAGCTTTTCGGCTTGAGTTGTGATTTCGCGCATATATGTAACTGTTTCAACAGGGTAATTGCCCATGGCGGTTTCTTCAGAAAGCATAACACAATCTGCTCCGTCAAGCACAGCGTTGGCCACGTCTGTGGTTTCTGCTCTGGTGGGGGCTGGGCTGTTTACCATAGATAAAAGCATTTGCGTGGCAACTATAACCGGTTTTGCAGCTTTATTGCACGCTTTGATAATGTGCTTTTGAATGGCGGGCAGCATGGGCAAAGGGCATTCCACGCCAAGATCGCCGCGCGCCACCATAACAATATCTGTTTCGCGTAAAATTTCATCCAAGCAATCAACAGCCCCTTGGCGTTCAAGTTTCACAACCACGGGTATGCTTTTGCCGGCAGCCATAATAATATTTTTTGCTTCGATAACATCTTGTGGTGTTTGCACATAGGAAATAGCCACAGCATCCACACCAAGTATGAGCCCGGCAGCCAAGTCTTTGCGATCTTTTTCTGTAAGAGCAGGAACGCGGGTGGCTTTGCCGGGTAGGGCAAGCCCCTTGCGCGATGTGACAATGCCAGAATTATTGGCTTCAAGAACAATAAGATTATCTTTGCGTCTTTCTACCACATGAAATTGCAAACCGCCATCGGCCAAGACCATGCGGTCACCAGGCACTAAGCTTTCTAAAATAATGTCGTGGTCAAAGGGAAGATAGGGCATTTCGTCATTAAGCTGCTCTGTGGGGCCAAGCAAAAGATGCATGCCCTTGGTTATGCTAATACCTTGAGGGTCAGACAAAATGCCAAGACGGATTTTAGGGCCTGAAAGGTCTTGCATAATGGTTAAAGGAATGTTTGTTTCTTCTTCTACTTCGCGGATGTTTTTAATGATTTCTGTGAACATGCTTGCATCGCCGTGCGAAAAATTCAAGCGGAAAATGCGCACACCGGCTCTGGCCAGGGCCATGATTTTTTCTTTAGAATTAGAGGCGGGACCTATGGTTGCGACTATTTTAGTTTTCATGACGAGGAATCCTTTGTCCTTTTTTGGGCATGTAGCATAAAACATGTTCAACATGTAACGGATATGCTTTTTGTTACGGTATTTTATTGTGTCTCAAGAAGTGTATGTTCATTTTATTGCATAATTATTGCTGTACATAACGCAAAACAACGACCGAAATTTTACACGAAACAACACAGTTTGAATAGTAAAAAAATACCGTTCTTTTGTGATTTTCGCATAAGGTAAAACTCATGTGTATACATAAAGTTTTAGTAAAAATACCTGTTACAGGCATGTTTTCTGGTAAATAGGGTAGTTATTGAAACGAACTTGTCAATGATATTTGTTGTATGGGTATTTGTTTTATGAGTATTTATTTTGTCCATGTTACAGCTACCACATTTTCCCACCATTTTTTCTTTTTTGACCATGTAATATTTTTTTGGAAAAACATTTACGCATACGTGAATATTTTTTTGTTATAAAAAAGAGTGTGTTCACGATTTGGCTTTTTTTAGATGCTTTTTTTATAGCCTTAAACCACATTTTCCCACAAAACGATTCTTTCGTAGGATTTTTGTAATATCTTAAAATTCCAAAAAAAATAAAATGAGAAAATAATTTTTTCTGCAGATTTTTTTAAAAAGCTTGCTTGACATGCGCAAAGCTGTGGTTCATAGTGGGAAAAAGTGGGATGAAGTGGAATGCAGTGGAATTTGTTGAAATGCAGAATTTTTAAAGCAACGATTCTGTAGTAAGTGTGTGGTAAAAAACATACGACTTTCATAGAAATATTTAAAAATATCTGCAGTATATGTAGAAGGAAAAGGTACAATCTATGGCTTTTATAAAAAGTCATCAACGTAGCCTCGATGCTAAGGGGCGGCTTATGCTCCCTGTAGATTACAGGGAGACTTTAAGTGCTCAAGCATCTTCTTCTGCGGTCAATTTTGTGCTCACGGGCTTTCATGGGCGCCTTATGGCGTATTTGCCCGATGAATGGGAACGTGTGAGTGATGAACTCTATAGCATTGTGAATCCTTCTTTGAATTTGAGCCGTTTTATCAGTAAGGTTTTGGGTCTTGCAGAAGATATGACCTTGGATGCGCAAGGGCGAGTGCGTATATCGCAATTGCATAAGATTGAAGCAGGGCTTGATAAAGATGTTGTACTTGTGGGCTCTAGAAGCAAATTTGAAATTTGGGATCTTGCTCGCTTTAAGGCCATTGAGCTTGAATCTGTTGCAGATGAGTTGGCCAAGCATCACGTAAATATTTCTTTATAGTAATTCCGCTTTAAATTTACAAATTTGAAGCGGAGGATGTACGCTTGCTTTGGCGTTTAATCGTGCAAGTAAATTGCACTTACGCCTACGCAGTGCTTGTCTGCTTTCGCAGTCAACAGAGCAATTCCAATAAGAATTGCTCTATAACCTTCTTGGCGGGCGCTTATATGGAATCTTCTTCCACATCATACAATGCACATATTCCGGTGCTTTTGTCTGAAACTCTTGAAGCTTTAGCTCCAAAAGATGGGGGACGTTATTTAGACGGAACCTTGGGGCTTGGCGGTCATGCCCATGCGCTTTTACAATCTGCCCCACACATAGAACTTTGCGCTTTAGATAGGGATAACAGTGCTTTAGAAAAAGCGCAAACACGCCTTCAATCTTTTGCCGGTCAGGTGCATTTTTTCCATTCTCGTTACAGTCATTTTGAGCAAGCTTTAGACAGCCTTGGTTGGGCAGAGCTAGACGGAGCCCTTGTGGATATAGGGGTTTCATCTATGCAAATAGATGAGGCAGAGCGCGGTTTTAGTTTTCATACCGACGGGCCATTGGATATGCGTATGGATATGGGGCAAGAAGTGAACGGTAGTATTACTTCTTCGGCTTGGCATTTGGTGAATCGTGAGCGTTTTGAGATGCTTAAAGACATAATCACACGCTTTGGCGAAGATCCTCAAGCCGGGCGTATAGCACGCCATATTGTGGACGCCAGGCAAAAAAAGAGCATTGACACCACAAGCGAATTGGCAACCATTGTGTCCAATGCCTATCCGGCAGCTTGGCGGGCCAAGGCGCGTAATCATCCGGCCACGCGCACATTCCAAGCTTTGCGCATGGCGGTGAACGAAGAGCTTTTGGAATTGGAAAATTTTTTACAAGCCATATTGGGGCGTTTGCGTGTGGGTGGACGTTTGGCGGTTATCAGCTTTCATTCTTTGGAAGATCGCATGGTAAAGCAAAGTATGCGCCATTGGGCCGAAGGCTGCCGTTGTCCAAGGCATGTGCCGCGTTGTGTGTGCGGGCACAAGCCAGAGGTGCGGATTTTGTACAAAAAACCCCTCACGGCCAGTCAAGAAGAATTGTTCAAAAATCCACGTGCCAGCAGCGCTAAGTTGCGGGCTGTGGAAAAAATTTGAGGTTGAACATGCAAGGGCGTGGCAGTTCTGGTTGGATGCTTTGCATTGTGATTGGCACATTGTGTGCGCTTGGTATGACCTTGGTGCTTGTTTGGGTGAATATTGAACGCATGGACACGGGATATTTTATCAATACCATCCAAAACGACATACGTGAGAAAAAATCACATAGGGCAAAGCTTGAAGTGGAACGAGAATATTTGTTGTCACCCCATGTGCTTGGGCGACGGGCAGAAGAGTTTGGATTGCATCAGCCAAAGGCGGGGCAAATCCGCTGGCGCGATGATATTTAACACTTGTTGTAAAATTGCCGTTAACCCCTTTTAATACTAAGGATAGCTTATGCAGATTTTTAAAAGAAAAGTTCGTAATACGCGTAGCAGTGCAAAGAAAGCCGCTCGCCCAGCGAAGGTTTCCTCGCGCAAAGAAAGTGCGTCTGCAAGCAAGGTTAGTAATAAAAAAAACCAAGAGAGCGCACAAAAAAGTGGAAAAATAGCAGCCTTAAAGCAAAAATTTGCCCATGTGGATTGGGGTATTTTTCGCATAAATTTCGTGGTGCTCGGTTTTGTGGGGCTTTGGGTGGTGCTTTGGGGGCGTGCTTGGTATTGGCAAGTGCTTGAAGGTTCTCGCCTTGCGGATAAAGCCAGTAAGCAATATGTGGCTTCTGTGCTTGTGACAGGTAAGCGCGGTGTTATAACCGATCGCAATGGGCAGGTGCTTGCGCGTTCAGTGGAGGCCCGCTCTGTATACGCGCGCCCTAAAGAGATAAAAGACCCTGTGAACACTGCCAATGTTTTAGCACCTATTTTAAATATTCCGGCGCAAAAACTCTATGCACAAATTTCTTCTTCCGAACGCAAATTCATTTGGCTTACGCGTAAAGTAGATGACCAAACAGCTCTTGCCGTGCGCACAGCTGCTTTAAGTGGCATTGGTCTTTCTAAAGAATACAGCCGCGTATATCCTTTTAAACAAATGGCTGGGCAATTGCTTGGTTTTGTGGGTGTTGACGATCAGGGACTTGAAGGCATTGAAAGAGCTTTTGACAGCCACTTAGCCTCTGTGCCCACAAGGCGCACGGTACAGCGTGATGCCATGGGGCGTCGCTTTTTCTTGCATTCCGAAGGGGAAACGGAACCCGGTGGCAAAGACTTACAACTCACCCTTGATACCCAAGTACAATTTTTTGCCGAAGAAGTCATAGCAGAAACCGTAGAAGAAAATAATGCCTCGTGGGGAGGTGTTTTGGTGGTGGATATAGAGTCCGGCGGTATTTTGGCTTGGGCGCAATATCCTTTTTTCAATCCCAACGCTTACAGAATGTATGCGGCAAGCCAGTATAAAAACCGTTTGGCTTCTGACGCGTTAGAGCCTGGTTCTACGCTCAAACCCTTCCTTGTGGGAGCAGCCTTACAAGAAAATTTGGTAACCAGCGACACAATATTTGATTGCGAAAATGGCCGATGGGATACCCTTGGCACCACCATACGGGATACTTCTGTGCGCGGCGAATTGACCGTTGATAAAATCATTCGCTATTCAAGCAATATTGGGGTGTCGAAAATAGGCCAAGTGCTTGGGGCACCCATGTACCACAAATATCTTTCTCGCCTTGGCTTTGGCGAGCGAACAGAAGTTCCTGTTTCGGAAAGCCGCGGCATTTTACGCCACCATAAAGACTGGGCTGAAGTGGATTTATTAAGTACTTCTTTTGGGCAAAGCCTTTCTGTAACAAGCTTACAATTGGCGCAAGCCTATCTTACCTTGGCCAATAATGGCGTGTATAAGCCTTTGCGCTTGGTAATGAATAGAGAAGAAGTGGAAGTGCTGGCACAAGCTAAAGCCAAAAAAGCGGAACGTATTTACAGCTCTAAGGTGAGCAAAGAAGTAATGCGCATGCTGCGCGACGTTGTGGAAGAAGACGGCAGCGGTAAAAGAGCGCGTATTGAAGGCATAGAAGTGGCCGGAAAAACAGGCACAAGTCAAAAAGCTGATAAGAAAACCGGTAAATATGGTGACGAAAGATTAGCTTCTTTTGTGGGTTTTGCGCCGGCTGAAAATCCGCGTTATCTCACCTTGGTTATGGTGGACGAACCCAAAAAGAATCAATTTGGCGGTGTTGTGGCCGCGCCTGTGTTTCAAAAAATAACACGTCTTGCCATGATTTATGGTGGACATTTGCCCGATGTGGTTTTTGCTTCTGCCGACGGCGCCATTTTAAAACGCGGCACACAATTGAGCAAGCAGGCTCGTTCGTACAAGATTTCTCGTTCACCTGTACCTGTTTTTGCGCAAGCGTCTTTCAATGCAAAAGAAAAAACAACAAAACAGATTACGTATAATACCTTGCCGGGTCGCCTTACCAAGGGCAGTGCGGTGGTGCCGGATGTTGTGGGCAAAACCGTGCGCAATGCGGTGGAATTGTTTGCCCGTGGCGGTGTGGTGCCTGTGCTTAAAGGGCAAGGCCAAAGGGTTGTACGCCAAAGTCCTGCTCCTGGTTCTGATTGGTCACCAGAAAAACGCGAAGCGTATGTGCTTTGGCTTTCGGAGATGTAATTATGGAATTGAGCACACTCATACAAAAGGTGGCGCAAAAACACCAAGATATAGATTGCATCGAAGTGACGGCAGATTCGCGCAAAGTCGCACCAGGTTCGGTTTTTGTGGCGGTGCCCGGTACTGCGGCACACGGCAATACCTTTATTGCCACCGCTCTTGAGTCTGGCGCTTTATATATTGTGTGCCAAGATGCCATTACTGCAGAACAACAAACTATGGCTAAAGCAAAAAATGCCATTGTAATTATGTGCAAAGACGCGCGCAAAGCCTTATGGCAATTGGCCGTAGCACGGTATGGCACAGAAGATTTAGCCAAGCGCGGTATGCGCGTTATTGGCATTACAGGTACCAATGGCAAGACCACAACAGCCTATGTGCTCGAACATCTTTTCACTCGCCTAGGCTTTAGGGTGGGGGTTATGGGCACGGTGAGTTATCGCTGGCCGGGGCATGAAGAAATAGCCCCACTCACAACTCCGGACAGCCTTACCATCCATGCAATGCTTGCAAAAATGTTAACTGCTCAAGTGGAGATAGTGATTATGGAAGTGTCATCCCACGCTTTGGAGCAAGAGCGTGTGGGCGGTATAGATTTTTCGGCGGCTGTTTTTAGCAATTTGACACAAGACCATTTAGATTTTCATAAGGACATGCAAGAGTATTTTGCAGCCAAGGCCAAGCTTTTTACCAAGTATCCATTGCCCAAAAAAGCTTTGTCCATCAATGCAGATGATCCTTATGGCTTGCAGCTTTTGCAGCAATGCAAAGATGCCTTAGCCTTTGGCTTTACTGCGCAAGAAGATGTTGCAAACTTTTTGCAGGGTCACATTCTTTCCATGTCCACAAATGGCTTGCATATGCGTATGCAATGGGGTGAAAAATCATGGGAATTACGCTCTCCCTTGGTGGGGGCTTTTAATGCTTCTAACTTGCTTGCGGTGCAAGGCATAGCCTTAGGCCTTGGCGTTGCCATAGAAGATTTGCGGCATTTAGAAGATTTTTATGGTGTGTGCGGTCGTTTGGAGCGCGTGCAAAATGCCAAAAATTTTGCGGCTTTTGTGGATTATGCGCACACGCCGGACGCTCTTGTAAATGTGCTTAAGGCTTTGCGCGGAGCAGGATTTGAAAAAATCATCACCGTATTTGGTTGCGGTGGAAATAGAGACCGCACCAAGCGCCCACTCATGGGAGCTGCTGTGGCCATGGATAGCGATGTGGCCGTGTTGACATCTGATAATCCGCGCAATGAAAACCCAGAAGATATCATAGCCGATGTATTGCCGGGGCTTAAAGAAAGACCCGGTCTTGAAATTATCGTGGAAGCGGACAGGCGCACAGCCACAAAAAAAGCCCTAGCTTTGCTTATGCAACCCGCCTATGCCAATGCGGCCGTGCTCATAGCCGGTAAAGGGCATGAAGATTATCAGATTATTCAAGGTGTTAAGCATCCATACAGTGATCAGCTCACCATTAAAGAAATTGCCGAAGAATATGAGCAGGCGGAGGGTGCATGCGTTTAACCTTGGCACAAATGGCTCAGATGTTGGGCGTGACAATTCCAGAAGCTCAGGCGGACATATGCATTACTTCTGTGAGTCGCGATGCGCGCCAAATAGAAAAAGGCTGCCTTTTTGTGTGTATCGAAGGGCAAAACTTTGACGGGCACACCTTTGCCGCAGAGGCTGTGCAAAAGGGGGCCGCAGCACTTTTGGTGGCGCGTCCTTTAGAGCATATTACCGTGCCGCAATTGGTGATATCTGAATCTTTACAACA
Organism: uncultured Desulfovibrionaceae bacterium; assembly: GCA_964369505.1. Taxonomy (GTDB): domain Bacteria; phylum Desulfobacterota; class Desulfovibrionia; order Desulfovibrionales; family Desulfovibrionaceae; genus CAYJAD01. Next base: position 12,867 of record CAYJGS010000025.1, read on the forward strand.
CGATACTGTACAAGCCTTGGGGTGCATAGCGCATGGCTGGCGCAAACTTTTTAAGGGCAAGGTTATTGTGCTCACCGGTTCTGCCGGCAAAACCACGCTTAAAGAAGTTTTGGCGCAATGCTTGGAACCTTATGGAAAAGTTACTCGCAGTATAATGAATTATAATAACCAAATAGGTTTGCCCTTGTCTATGCTTGCCACCACTGGCCAAGAAGATTTTTGGGTTATGGAAGCAGGCATCAGTCAAGCGCACGACATGGACGCATTGGCAAGTATAGCGCAAGCAGATGTGGCCTTGGTGCTCAATGTGGGAGCTGCGCATACCGAAGGGCTTGGCCTTAAAGGTGTTGCGCACTATAAAAGCCGCATTTTTGCCCATATGGCTGATGGGGGTATAGGTATAGCTTGTGCTGATTATAAAGATCTTATGCAAGAAATAGCAGCATATCCGCAACACATTTTGCAATTTACTGCCGAAAATGCGCCTGACGCCGTGGTGCGTGCCACGTATTTGCATGCTACGGGTGAACACGGTGTTTATGCCATTGCCGTGGACGGCAAAGAGTATATGCTGCAAAGCCCATTTGTGGGAACGTATGGGGCGGAAAATGTGGCAGCCATAGCCAGTATTGTGCACGCTTTGGGGCTTGATATGGCAGCGTTGCAAACAAGTCTTGCCAGCGCAAAATTACCCCAGCAGCGTTTTCAAACGCATAACCACGGTGCTTGGACACTTATAGATGATAGCTATAATGCCAATCCTTTATCCATGCAGCGAATGCTGCAAGCGGCCTTGGAAAAAGCCAAAGGTGCGCCGTGTTATGCTGTGCTTGGATATATGGGAGAACTTGGCGATGCCGCGTATGAAGCCCATGTGGACTTAGGACGTTTTATAGGTTCCAGTGCCATACAAGTGCTTATTTGGAAAGGTGATTGTGCAGAAGCCGTTAAAAATGGTTTAGACGCTGCGCACTATCAGGGAACATTTATGTCGCTTGAAAATCATGCCGATGCGGACGCATTTATGCGCGCTTTTGATGCGCAAAATTTGCAACCCGGTGTTATTATATACAAAGGTTCGCGCAGTAATGGCTTAGAAAAATATGCACAAGCCCTTTTACAAAGAATATCTGTTTCTTGTGTAACAACACCTGCAAACGCTCAAGAGCGTTTTGCACAAAAAGAAGGTGATGCGCATGTTGTATAATCTCCTTGTACCTTGGGCAGCTGAATGGTCGGCCTTAAATGTGTTTCGCTATATAACCTTTAGGTCGGCTTGGGCTTTGGTAACGGCTTTGCTTTTATCCATAATCATTGGTCCCATGTTTATACGTTGGTTGCGGAAATTAAAATTTGGTCAATATATTCATGAAGATGTAACCACACACAGTGCCAAAGCCGGCACACCCACCATGGGTGGCTTGCTCATTATGTTCAGCCTGCTTGTAAGTGTGTTTTTGTGGGGTGACTTACGGAATATCTATCTTTGGCTCACAGTTTTTGTTTTTGTGGGCTTTGGTTTAGTGGGCTTTTTGGACGATCTTTTAAAAATTCGCAGTAAGAAAAATCATGGCATTAATGCCAGCACCAAGATTATAGGGCAGGTGCTTGTGGCCGGCAGTGCTGTGTTTGTGCTTATCCAACAACCAAATTTTTCCACAAGCTTAGCCATACCATTTTTAAAAGACGTAGCGCCTGATCTTGGCTATGCCTATATATTATTTGCGATTATTGTAATGGTGGGTGCCTCAAATGGAGTGAATTTAACCGATGGTTTAGACGGACTTGCCATAGGCCCTTGTGTGGTGGCAGCGGCGGTGCTTTCTATTTTTGTGTATGTGACAGGGCATGCGGAATTTTCTAAATATCTTATCATTCCTTATATGCCCGGTGTGGGTGAAGTGACAGTGTTTTGTGCCGCACTCATGGGAGCTGGGCTTGGTTTTTTGTGGTATAATGCGTATCCAGCGCAAGTTTTTATGGGCGATGTGGGCTCTTTAAGCCTTGGCGGTGTATTAGGTTTTTTGGCGGTGCTGTGCAAGCAAGAGCTTATTCTTGCTGTGGTGGGTGGGCTTTTTGTGGTGGAAACATTATCGGTTATACTGCAAGTAAGTTATTTTAAATGGAGCGGCGGCAAACGTATATTCCGTATGGCGCCATTGCACCACCACTATGAATTAAAAGGTGTGCCCGAATCAAAAATCATTATCCGCTTTTGGATTACTTCGGTGTTGTTTGGCTTGATGGCTTTATCGGCACTTAAATTGCGCTAAAGATATAGTTTGGGGGCATGTTATGACAAATGCATATGGACAAGCTTTTCGTAATAATCAAGCTGTGGTTGTTGGTGCCGGTAGATCTGGTATGGCTGCGGTGCGTTTGCTCATACATTTGGGTGCAAGGGTGCGTTTGCTTGAAAAGAATTGTGAAAAAATGCCAGATTCTTTTAAGTTATTTATGCAAGAAAATGCAGTGGAATGTATTTGCGGTGAACATACGGCAGAGCATTTTGCAGATGCGGCATATATAATTCCAAGCCCCGGAATTCCCATAACTGAACTAGAACCATTATTTGATAAGGCGATTTCGCAAGAAGTACTGGGCGAAGTGGAATTGGCCTGGCGCTGCCTTGAGGACGAAAAAATATTGGCAATAACCGGCACCAGTGGAAAAACCACCACTGTTTCTTTGGCAGCAGCCATGCTTAAAGAGCAAGGGTTTGAGGTTTTTTTGGGCGGTAACATAGGTACACCCTTAAGCGAATATGTATTGCAAGTGGCAGAAGGGGGCAAAAAAGCGGATGTGCTTGTGCTTGAAATGTCTTCGTTTCAATTGCAAACATGCAAACATTTTCATGCGCATGTGGCTGTTCTTTTAAATATTACAGAAAACCATTTGGATTATCACAAGGATATGAAAGAATATCTGGATGCCAAAATGCAGATTTTTGCCAATCAAACAGAAAATGATTTTGCCATTGCCCCAAGAGCCGTGCAGTATTTTATGCTGGATTATTTGCCAAAAGCGCGTGTGTTTATTTTGGATGACCCAGGTACAGAAAAAGGGGATTTTTCTATAAAGCAACTGTTTGGCGAGCATAATGAACAAAATATCCAAGCAGCATGGCTTGCGTGTAAAAAAATTGGCGTAAAAATGGAAAATGCCCAAAAAGCTGTAGCTAAATTTGAACCCTTGGCGCATCGCTTGGAAAAAGTGCGCGAACACAAGGGTGTGTTATATGTAAACGATTCTAAATGCACAACAGTAGACGCCATGCGTGTGGCATTACAATCTTTTGGTACGCGGCCTGTTATCTTGCTTTGTGGCGGCAAATTCAAAGGCGGCGAATTAAAAACCTTGCGCACACTTGTGATGAAAAATGTTAAATATGTACAGCTTATGGGAGATAGCCGCGAATATTTTGTGGAAGCGTGGCAAGATATTGTGCCCATGCAATGGGCGCCAAATATGGATGAAGCATTGGTATTGATAAAAGAAATGGTTGAAGAAGGTGATGTGGTATTATTATCACCCGGCACATCGTCCTATGATCTTTATGCAAATTATATAGAGCGCGGTAAGCATTTTAAGAGTTTGGTGGAGGCTTTATGATACAATTTTTTCAGAAAAAGAAAGGGAATACCTTTGTTGCCAAAGAAGGCCCTTCCGTAAAAGAACATTTGAAAAATGGCTTTGAGAGCATACGCTCTTTTCGTACAAGCTCAGCCTCCATTCCTACAAAAAATAGCGAACCGAGCTTTGATTGGTGGCTTTTTACCATTATGCTCGTATTGTTAAGCATTGGGCTCATTATGGTTTTAAGTTCCAGCGGTGTGGTTGCCGAACGATTAAATGGCGATAAATATTATTTTTTTAAGCGCCAACTCATATTTGCCGCTTGCGGTGGCGTGTGCTTATGGATTTGCGCCATGCTGCCAAGGCAATGGTTGTATAAATTGCAATATCCTGTGTTGTTAGGGGCACTATTCTTGCTTATACTCACGCTCACTCCTTTAGCACCCACCATTAATGGCGCCAAGCGCTGGTTGCCTGTGGGCCCCATATCATTGCAACCCATGGAATTTGTAAAAATAGCCTTGGTTTTATATTTGGCATATTTTATGAGCAGCAAACAAACTCTTATCAAAACCTTTAGCCGAGGCGTCATCCCACCTTTTGCAGTGACGGGCTTATTTTGCCTTTTATTGCTCATGCAACCGGATTTTGGCAGTGCCGTTGTGCTTACGGCTTTACTATTTTTCATGTGTGTGGCGGGTGGAACGCGCTTTGTATATCTTTTTATGGCTGTGGGCATGGCCGTGGCCGGTGCCGTATATC
>CAYJGS010000026.1:0-4084 GCA_964369505.1 uncultured Desulfovibrionaceae bacterium
GGAAAAGGGGTGGGGGTTTGGGGGAAGGGAAAGAACCTTTTCTTCAGAAAAGGTTTTGCCCCTCCCCCAATATAAATCAAAAAATTAATTCCCTGTAATAATTTCCATGCCGTTCATGTAAGGAACAAGCACTTTTGGCAAAACAACGCTGCCGTCGGCTTGTTGGCCATTTTCTAGTATGGCTACAATGGTGCGGCCGATGGCTAGGCCTGAGCCGTTTAGGGTGTGGGCAAATTGGGGTTTGCCGCCGCCATGGGGGCGGAATTTAATGTCGGCTCTGCGGGCTTGAAAGTCGCCGCAATTGGAGCAGGATGAGATTTCGCGATAGGTATTTTGACCAGGCACCCACACTTCAAGGTCATAGGTTTTTGTGGCGCCAAAGCCCATGTCGCCGGTACAGAGAACAATGGTGCGGTAGGGCAGTTCTAGTTTTTCTAACAGTGCTTCGGCGTGGCGGCGCATGAGTTCTAGTTGGTTATAGGAGTCTTCGGGATGGGCAAAGCGCACCATTTCTACCTTGGTGAATTGGTGTTGGCGTATGAGCCCCTTGGTATCTTTGCCATAGGAGCCAGCTTCGGAGCGGAAGCAGGGGGTTTGGGCGCAATAGCCTGTGGGCAAGAAGTTTTCGTCTAGTATTTCACCGGCGTGGAGGTTGGTTAAGGGCACTTCGGCTGTGGGGATGAGGAAGTATTCTAGGCCTTCTAAGCGGAAGAGATCTTCTTCAAATTTAGGAAGTTGTCCTGTGCCGGTCATGGTTTTGCGGTTAACTATAAAGGGTGGAGCCACTTCGATATAGCCGTTTTTTATGTGTTCATCGAGGAAAAAGCTTATGAGGGCTCTTTCAAGACGTGCTGCCCAGCCAAAGGAGACCACAAAGCGTGAGCCTGTAAGTTTGCTGGCGCGTTCAAAGTCAAGGCCGCCAAGAGTTGTGCCAAGTTCAAAGTGTTCTTTGGGGGTGAAGTCAAAATTTCTTGGTGTGCCGTGGCGGTGTATTTCTGTATTATCATCTTCACCGGCGCCCAAGGGAACACTTTCATGAGGAATATTGGGCACATTTAAGAGCCATTGGTCAACTTTTTCTTTGGCTTCTTCTGTTTGTACGTCAAGGGCTTTGATGCGGTCTGAAAGTTCGCCAAGGGCTTTGATGGTGGCGCTTGCGTCTTCGCCGGCTTTTTTGCGCTTTGCCACTTCTTGAGAGGCGGTATTGCGTTCGCTTTTAAGGCTTTCCACTTCAAGAAGCAGTTTGCGCCTTTCGGCGTCAAAGCTTGTGAATGTATCCACGCGTATATCAGAATGCCGTGCTTTAAGGGCTTGTTCAACTATTTCGGGATTTTTTTGGAGTAATTTTAAATCTAGCATGTTTTTTCCTTCCTTAATTCGATGGGTGTCATAGTATACAGAAGTTTTGCTGCCGTCTAGCCATTATTCTGCGCCATTATTTTGCGTATGGCACAGCTCCTTCTCGTTGACATTCCTATAACTCTGGATTAGTCGTAAGCAGCCTACTAAAAAAGTCGAGGAAATTCTATGCTTATACCCTATGTAAAATTGGCATTTGTTTTTGCAATGATGCTTTTGATTATCCGATTCCGTTTGGGGTTGAGCATTGCTGTACTTGTGGGTTCATTTATTATGGCTTTGCTTTTTGGTATTTCACCCTTGCGGTGGTTTGAGCTTGGCATGTCTATTTTTTCCGACACGTCCATACTCATAGTATGGGGTGTTATCATCTTTGTGTTATCATTATCAACGCTTATGGAAGGTTCTAAACAGGCGGAGCGCTTTATGGCAGCTCTTGCGTATCGTGTGGTTTCGCCAAGGGTGCGTATGGTGTTTTTTCCCATGCTCATTGGGCTTTTGCCCATGCCAGGCGGGGCGGTTTTTTCTGCGCCCATGATCAATGTGATTGCTAAAGAATTGCCCATGGAAGAGCAAGATAAATCCATAATAAATTATTGGTTTAGGCATACTATGGAAATGTCTTGGCCTTTATATCCCACCATGATTTTAGCCGCAAGTATTGGCGGTATAAGCACGCCTTCTTTGCTGCTGTGGACCATGCCCATAAGTGTTATATATTTTTGTATTGGTTGGTTTTTCTTTGTGCGCCCGCAAAAATTTGAGACAACTGTTCCTTTTTCTAAGGCCGATATTCCGGCAGATAATTGGAAGACCATTGGGCGCGAAGGCGGGCCGCTTTTCTTGGCTATTTTGGGTGCTCTTTTCTTTGAAGTGTGTTTTGCGTTATTTTTACCGCATGTGCCCATGGATTATGGTGTTATTGTGGCGCTTATTCTGGGGGTATCTTTGTGTTTATGGCAAAATGGTCTAGGGCCTAAAGATTTCTTTTTAACACTTATCAAGCCTGGTGTGCGCTCCATGATACTTGTGGTGGGTGCCTTGGGGGTATTTAAAAGTATTATTGCCGATGGCGGCGTGGCTGAAACACTTGTGAGTGGAAATACCAGTATTGCAGGTGTTTTTATTTGCGCCATTGTGTTGCCCATGGCCATAGGCGCTTTAACAGGGCTTATGACGGCAACAGCTGGGGCCGCTTTTCCTTTGGTTGTGGGCTTGGTTCAAGCAAGTGATGCCGGACCCATTGGCCCCTGGCTTATGCTTGCCATAGCCAGCACCATGGTGGGAGCCATGGCAAGTCCTTTGCATATTTGTTTTATTTTATCTTGTGAGTACTTTAAAGTAAGCATAATACGGGCGGTACCAAGGATGATTCTGCCTTGTTTTTGCATCTTAATTGCTGCTGTGACGTACTTTTTTATATTGCGAGCTTTATTTTAGATGTGCTAGAGCTTGAGAGCTTGGGTAAAGGATGATTGCTTTATGCAGGTCTCATACTTGTTTAAGCCGCTTTATTATTATAATGTGTACTTACGGGCAAAGTCCACCCTCTGAAAGGAGGTGATGCCTATGGTGCATATCCTGCTGGAGTTCGCACTAGAGATAGTTGCGGGCGTTCTGGTAATTCTTATTGTAAGGCATTGGCTTTAGAATAAGTTTACCGCTCTTAGTATAGGGCTAAGAGCGGTGACAAAAATTCAACCGTAACCATAATACGGCGGAGGGTTGCCCCAAGGAGAGGGGGAGTGCTGGTAACACTTACCCTCTCTGATTTTTAGCTAAGCATAAAAAATATATTTGTCAAGATATATTTACCGCTCTGATATGAAGAATGTAAAAAGCAATCTTGTTTTGTAAATGTATCCGCCATTGTGGCAGATAAAAGATTTCCCTGCCACAAAGATGGTTTACAGCAGGGGGCTCAGAGTGAGTGTTAATACCACAGATCAGGTTGACTTGGTATCCATATCCATAGACCCTCTTCGTAAACCTTCCAAATCTAGGCATATATAGCGTATGCCTAGGTTTTTTATTTGTTCAGTGATATGTGCTTGTTGCGCGTAAAAAACATGGAAGCTTTCCTTGGGAATTTCTATGCGCAAAATATCAGCGTGCAAGCGCGCCCTGTGTTCTGCAAAGCCGTGGGCGTATAAAATATCCTCCACACGGATTATGAGCTCAATATCTTGTGTGCGCAATTGTTGCCCATAGGGAAATCTTGTGGCAAAGCAGGGCGTTGAAGGTTTATTGTGTACGCTCAAGCCAAGGTCTTTGGCTTTTTGACGTATGTGTTCTTTTGTGATGCCGCAGGCGGCGAAGGGGGAGATGATGCCCAATTCTTCAAGAGCCTTAAGGCCTGGTCTATAGGTGCTCAAGTCGTCAAAGTTTGTGCCGTCAAGCACGTATTGCAGTTGCTTATTGTGAGCAAAGGCCAAGGTTTTTTCAAAAATGAGTCTTTTGCAATGGTAACATCTGTCCTTGGGATTTGTGGAAATACTGCCATACGATAGGGGGTCAAAGGGCATGACGGTATGAGCAAGGCCGTGTTCTTGGCAAAAACTTTCGCAAAAACGTATTTCGGCCTCGCTTTGAAAAATAGAGGCAAATGTTATGGCATGCACTCTATGAGCTTTTGCCAAAAAAAGCAGCAGGGTGCTGTCCACTCCGCCGGAAAAGGTTATGCATAAGCCTCCCAAGGAGAGAGCGTGGAGCTTTTTTTCCAATG
>CAYJGS010000026.1:4094-16871 GCA_964369505.1 uncultured Desulfovibrionaceae bacterium
ATAATTATTTATTTATAAGCATGGCGCGCAAAAGGGGATTGTCGTATTTTCTTTTGCCGGCACCGTAGCCGATTTTTTCTAAGGTAAAATCTTGCTCAAGTTTTTTTCCGTCGTACAGTGCAGCCACAATGGCAGCGCCTGTGGGGGTGACCATTTCCCCATCGTTGGCGGTGATTTTAAGGGGAATTTTATGCGCTTTTATAATTTCGCATACAGCGGGCACAGGCACAGGCAAAGTTCCGTGCTGGCATTGCACAAAGCCTGTGCCGTCGTATAAGGTTGAAAAGTAAACATTTTCAGGGTTTAAATCATCAAAAAGCACAGCAAAGGACACTATATCCGCAATGGAATCTATGGCGCCCACTTCGTGAAAATGCACTTCGGCAAGGCTTTTGCCGTGCACATGAGCTTCGGCTTCAGCCACTATGGCAAATATTTTTTTAGCCAAAGCTTTGGCCTTGTCTGTGGTGTGGGCTTTGTCTATTATTTTGCTGACATCGTCTAAATTTCTGTGCTCGTGGTGGTGTTTTTTGTGTCCGTGCTCATGTCCGTGCCCATGGTGCTCATGTTCATGTGTATGGTGATGTTGTGGCAAAACAACATCAAAATCTGTGGCCATAACGGCATTTATGGCGATTTTTTTAATAGTATAGGTGAATTCGTGCTCTAAATTGAGTGAGTCCAAAGCTTTTGTAAGCTTTTCTTGGCTAGCGCCCAAGTCCAAAAGGCTGGCCACGGCCATATCTCCGGAAATGCCGGATTTACATTCAAAATACAGATCCATTCTTATACTCCACAAATTTTTCTGTTAATTTGGTTGGCGCTGTAGCCGGCATTGAAGCCATTGTCTATATTCACAACGGTGATGCCTTCGGCACAAGAATTGAGCATGGTCAAAAGGGCGCTTAAGCCTTCAAAAGAGGCCCCATAACCTATGGATGTGGGCACAGCAATCACAGGAACATCCACCATGCCGGCAATAACGCCGCTTAAAGCGCCTTCCATGCCGGCTACCGTTATGATAACATTTGCTTTTTTTATTTCGTCTATGTTGGACAAAAGCCTATGGATTCCGGCAACGCCCACATCGTAAAAATTTTGCACATGGCTTCCGTAAAATTCAGCCACCTTGCAAGCTTCTTGCGCCACAGGAATATCACCCGTGCCGCCGGTGCAAATGGACACAAGCCCCACTTTTTCAACAGGTTTATGCACCAAGGTGAGCACTCTTGAGGTGGTGTCGTAAGAGAGATTGTTTATTTTATCTTTAAGAAATTCATATTGTTCAAGGCTTGCTCTGGTACCCAAAAGGTTTTTTTCTGCCTTGTCAAAGGTTTCATAGATTTTTAATAATTGTTCTTTGGTTTTGCATTCACAAAAAATGGCTTCACTGGCTTTTCGGCGGCAAGCTCTTTCTGTGTCTAATTTGGCAAAATCTATATCCACGTATTTTTTGTCCATAGGGTTCCTGTATAATATTTAATATAATTGTTAAAAGTGTTGATTGTATATGTTTTTGAGAAAATATGTGTGATTATCAGGTGCTTGTAGACTTTAATAAAACGTGCTTTGTGTCAAGTAATTTGTCTACAGCATGCTTGTGTTGTGTATGTATTGGAAAATATTTAAAAAATACAGTTTTTTGTGCTCTTGTGTACTTGACACAAAGGCTGTTAATGCGTAGATTTAGGTAGTATGTGAAAAAATATTTATCAGCCCGTTATGGCAAAATATCTTTTGCTGCAAGGAGCACATAATGGATAGAAGAGAATTTTTAAAGAAACAATTACAAGCTATTGCTTATATTTCTGCCGGAAGTGCTTTGGCAGGAACAGAAATATTTTGCCCAAATACGGCTTTGGCCAGTGCAGAACCGCATGTCAGCATTGTAAAGGGCTCTCCCGCAGCGGCCACAAGGGCGGCGGTGGAAGCTTTGGGCGGCATGAAAAAATTTGTGCAAAAAGGGCAACATGTGGTGATAAAACCCAATATGAGTTTTTCGCAAGGGGTAGACAGCGCTACCACCACGCATCCTGAAGTGGTGCGCGAAGTGCTTGTTATGTGCAAAGAAGCCGAGGCCGCCAGCGTTCGCGTGCTTGACCATGCCTTGCATAACCCTATGCGTTCTTTGCAAAATTCCGGCATTTTAGCCGCATGCGAGGGTGTGGAAGAAGGCATATGCCACCAATTGCAAGACGCAAGCCTTTATAGCACAGAAAATATTCGCCAAGCAAAAGAAATGCACGAAAATGCTTTTATGCGTGATGTGTTGCAAGCAGATGTGATTATTGCTGTGCCTGTGGCCAAAAGCCATGGCAGTGCCGGTGTTTCTTTGTCGCTCAAAGGGCAAATGGGGCTTATTTTTGACAGATATATCATGCATTCGCGCTATAATTTAGCCGCGTCCATTGTGGATTTGAACCTTAGGGTAAAGCCGCATTTGGCGGTGATTGATGCCACACGTGTGCTCACCACCAATGGTCCCAGCGGGCCTGGCAAGGTTATTAAGCCAAGCGAAGTGATTGCTTCGGCTGATCCTGTGGCGGCTGATGCCACAGCCATTGCCCGTTATGTGTGGTATGGGCAAAAAATTAAGCCGCGCCAAGTGGGGCATGTGCGCCTTGCTCATGAGCGTGGCCTTGGGCGCATGGATATAGAAAATTTGCGCTCTCTTGAGCTTGCTTTATAAAAAAACCTGCAACCTGCCATGCTGCACTAGTTGATTATAGTATGAAATTACAACGTATTATTCAGAGTTTGACCCTGTTGCTTTTTGTGTATTTGTTGTGGCAAACGGTTTTTCCCCTTTCTTCTTTGGTGGTAAGTTTTATACCGACGGATTTATTTTTGCGCTTAGATCCGCTGGTGGTAACGCTGGTGCCCCTTGGGGTTAAGGATTTTGTGGCGCCCTTGGCTGTGGGCTTTGTGGTGCTTTTTTTGACACTTTTGTTGGGCCGTGTTTTTTGCGGTTATGTGTGCCCCATGGGCACAAGCCTTGATTTTTCACGGCACGTATTGCCTTGGCAATTTTATGTCAGCGGCTCCTTGCCAAAAAATTTGCCCCAAATGAAAATGGTGTTTTTGGCTTTGCTTGCCGTGTCGGCTTTGTGGGGGGTAAGTCATATTTTTTGGGCTTCACCCATGGCGCTCATCACCCGTTTTTATGCTTTGCTCATCCATCCTTTTGTGCTTTTGCTGGGTAATTTTGGCATACATATTTTGCGTCCTCTTTTAGAAGGGCAGGGCATTTCCTTTTTGGCATATACCCAGATAGACCCCCGAGTTTTCCATTCTGTATATTTTATTGTGGCATTTTTTGGGATGTTATTTGCGTTAGAAAGAGCATTTCCGCGTTTTTGGTGCCGTTTTGTATGTCCGGCGGGGGCTGTTTTGGCGCTGTTTTCTTGGCGGCCTTGGTGGCGGCGGCGGGTGCATGAGTGTATGCACTGTGGGCAATGTGTAAGAAAATGCCCCACAGCGGCCATATTGCCGGGAGGAGACAGAACCAAGCATGCAGAATGTATAGCTTGTCAAACTTGCGTGCATATATGCCCAGTGGAGGCAGTTTCTTTTGGCATATGCGAAAAAGAGCCCGCAACAGCACAGCGTAAAGGTGTTATGGCAAGTTCACAAGGGCCGCATATGCCTTCGCGGCGTGCTTTTGTGTGGGCCACTGTGGGTGGTTCTACCCTTGCGGCTTTGGGCCATGTGAATGCGGCGTCTTTTTTACCAAGTAAAGCGCGAGCCTCCTTGCAGCAATCCGGTTTTATTCGAGCGCCGGGAACGCGGCCGGAAGCGGACTTTTTGCAAAGGTGCTTGCGTTGCGGGCAGTGTATGAAAGCTTGCCCCACCAATGGTTTACAACCTACTTGGCTTGAAGGCGGTTTGGAGGGTATATTCAGCCCTGTTTTGCAAGCGCGTATTGGCGGTTGTGAACCTGAATGCAATGTTTGTGGGCAGGTGTGCCCCACCGAAGCCATATTGCCTTTATCCATGGAAGAAAAAAGGCAAGCCAAAATAGGCACGGCTGTGGTGTATAATGAATTATGCTTGGCTTGGGCTGAGGGGCGTAGTTGTGTGGTTTGCCAAGAAGTGTGCCCCTATGGCGCTGTGAAGGTTGTGCCGCATAAAGATAGCAGCATACCTGTGCCCATTGTAACAGCAAGAAAATGTTATGGTTGTGGATTTTGCGAGAAGCATTGCCCTGTGCGTATTCCTGCCATTGCCGTGCAGCCTTTAAATGCTTTGCGTTTAAATACGGCAGAATATACCAAGGCAGCGCAAGCTGCAGGGCTTGACTTGGTGCCTGTGGCGCTAAGACCCACGGAAGAATTGCCTGACGAGCTGCCGCAGGGCACTTTGCCTCCGGGTTTTTCAGACTAATCAAGGGGCTATGGATTAATAGGCTTTGAATTAACGCAAGGTGCGTCAAATGCGCACAATTATCCTTGAGTGTCTTTTTTGCCAAGTTTGCGCCATAGGCTCATGCGGCTGATATGTAAAATAGACGCAACGGCAGCGTGGTTGTTTTGATTTTGGGCGAGTAGTGTTTCAATAGTGTTTTTTTCAAAATTTGCTGTGCGTTGTTTGAGGCTTTGCGCAGGCTCATGCAAGGGCATATTTTCGGTAGATGGAGACTGTGCAGTATTGCTGGAAAGCCAAATGCGCGAGAGCAAAGTTTCCGCGCTTTCTTGCGGGCTTATAGAAGCTATAATGGCCAGGCGCTCCACCACATTATACAATTCGCGCACATTGCCAGGCCAATTATGTTGCATAAGCTTATTGCTAACATTTGCGCACACAGCCGGAGAAGGAAAAAGTACATGGGGGGGAAGTTTTTCGCGCAAAAATGTGTTAAGTAGAAGAGGGATATCTTCCAACCGTTGGCGTAAGGGGGGAATGTGTATGGGCAAAACGTTTAAGCGATAAAATAAGTCTTGGCGAAAGCTGCCAAGGGCAGTCCATTCTTCAAGGTTTCTGTTGGTGGCGCATAGAATGCGTACATTTATGGGAATAAAAGCATTACCGCCCACACGTAATATTTCTCGCTCTTGCAAAACGCGCAGTAAGCGTGTTTGCATGGAAAGGGGCAATTCACTTATTTCATCCAAAAAGAGTGTACCGTGGTGCGCCATTTCAAAAAATCCGGCCTTGCCTTGTCTTCTTGCTCCTGTAAAAGCGCCTTCTTCATAGCCAAAAAATTCACTTTCCAGCAAATTTTCCGGAATGGCCGCGCAATTTACAGGAATAAATGGTCCTTCATGCCGCTTGCTGGCCTTATGAATGCCTTGGGCAAAAAGCTCTTTGCCTGTGCCTGATTCACCTTCTAACAAGATGGTTGCGTCTGTTTGTGCATAGCTGGCCGCCAGTTCTTTAAGTGCTATAAGAGTGGGGTTTTGTGTGACGATATTTTCTAAGCTATAGCGTGCGTTAAAAGCCTTGGAGCGTAAAGATCCGCGAAGGTGTTGTTCGGCACGCTGTATTTGTGCAGCTTCGCTGAAGGTACAGACAACGCCCAAGGTTTTTCCATTGGAAATTATGGGGATTCTATTGGTAACGATGGTTGTCTTGCCGATTTTTTGTATGTCTTGCAACTCTGCTTTGCCACTTTTTAAAACCTCTGCTGTGCGCGAATTGGGCACATATTCCTGGGCATTGGTTCCTAACACTTGCTCTGAAGAAATGGATAAAAGCTTTTCTGCCGCAGGGTTTATAAGTGTTAGTTTATTCTTGTCGTCAGTGGCAAGTACCCCTTCGGTAACAGAATCAAGAATGGTGCGCATACGCGCTTGGCGTTGTTGTTCTTTGCGCAAGGCATTACCTAGAGAAAAAGCCTCATCCACAGCCATTTGAATGGCAGATTCTCCTGATTCTACCAAAACCCCTTCAATGCCTGTGATATTGCGCATGCGGCTTAATAAAACTCCGCCAAAATTTAATTCAGCTCCTTGAGCCTTTGCTTCAATTATGCGCGAAGAGAGGTCTTCTTCCGAATGAAAAGTGTACTCTAAAATCTCAATATTTAAAGTTTTTGAAACAAGTTTCACTTCGGGCAGTAGATGATGATAGTTGAAAAAAGCTATTTTTTTCACAGATCCCACAAAGGGGTGTAGGGTGCGCAAAAGGTCAAGGGCTGTGGTGGGAATGGAAATAACGGGAATGTCAACGCGCTCTTTAATGTATTCGGCAGTGCCACCACGGCTGAAAATAACGTCTATGTTTTTGGTGGCCATTTCCTTAAGCGCGATGTGTGAAGCTTCGTCAAGAACAGCGTCATTATGTATGGAAAGAGTACAAGGTAAATTCTTGGTATACTTGATTAACAAGGTCGTCAAATTGCCATACGGAGCAATGAGAGAAAAATGGAGGGGGTTTTCTATTCTGTGCATAGGCCCTACAGGTATGAATCTTCCCATTTTAGGGCTAAGGTTTGTACCCTTAGCCCTAAAAACGGGAGCAACGTTACATATCAACCATATTGGGAAGTGTGAGCACTAGCTCTGGGAAGAAGATAACAATAAGCATAACCACAAGCATTATGCCAAGATACGGCAAGCAGCTTACGGAAAGTTTTTCAATGGAGATCTTGGCAATATTACACGCCACAAAGAGGCAAAGCCCTACAGGGGGGGTAATTTGTCCAATGGCCAAAGTAAGTACCAATAATACACCAAAGAATACAGGATCAATGCCAGCACTTTCAATCACAGGATAGAGAATGGGAGTCATGAGTACCACCGCCACGGCATTGTCGAGAAAAGTGCCGATAATGAGCAATGATGCGCAAATGAGTAATAGTAATATATTGGGGTCATTGGAAATTTCAAGCATCATCTTAGTGATTACTTGCGGAATTTGCTCACTGGCCAAAAGATAACTAAAGCAGTGGGCAATGGACACCAAGATCATGATGATGGCAGAGTTTTTGGCTGTGTCCATCAACACTTTAACAAGTTTTTTTCCATCAAGCTCTTTATAAACAAACATACCTACAAGAAGGCCATATGTGGCAGCCACAACGGCAGCTTCTGTGGGGGTAAATATACCGGCATAAATGCCGCCAAGAATAATTACAGGCATAAATATAGCAAAAAGAGCTTCTTTAATAGCCTTGATGGATTCTTCACGCGTTGGTGGGTCTTCGCCCACAAAACCGTGCTTTTTAGAGAGTATGTAGTTAACGAGCATAAGGGCAGCACTCATAAGTAGGCCAGGAACAACGCCGCCTATGAACATCTTACCGATGGAAGCACCGGTAATAACACCATAAAGAACCATGTTAATGCTTGGGGGGATAAGCAATCCAATAACACCAGAAGCGGCAACGCACGCGGCGGCAAATTCTGTGGAATAGCCTTTCTTTTGCATGGGGCCAATCATAACCGAGCCAATGGCAGCAGTGGTAGCCGGGCCTGATCCGGAAATGGCGCCAAAAAAAGTACAAGCTGCCGTGGAAACATGGGCAAGACCGCCTGTGTAACGACCCACAAATACATTGGCAAGAGCTACCAAGCGCGCAGAAACGCCCCCTTGTGACATAACATTGCCTGCCAAGATAAAGAAAGGAATGGCCATGAGTGTAAATGTATCAAGGCCGCTGTAGGCTTTTTGCACCAATACCATCACAGGTACATGGCTGTGCATAAGCAGTGCCGTCATACTGGCAAGGCCAAGAGCAATGGCAATGGGGGTTCCTATAACAACAAGAATGAAAAATGAGAGAAAAATAGTAAGTGTCATGAATGGCTCCTACAGCGCATGGGGGTCAACAGTTTCTTGGGCCTGGCCCGTGCACATGGAGTGCATATTTTGTATTGCATATGCCAAGATATTTAAAAACATGAAAAGGCACCCTATGGGAATGGCAAGGTAGGTTAAGCCAATGGGAAGCCAAGGTAAGGATGGTGAAAATTGTCCCAACATAAAAACACGTTGGCTTACAATAAAGCCTTGATAAACAAAAACAGCTAAGAAAAACATGCAAGCTACATCAGCAAGCAATAAGAAAAACGAACGTAGTCGTACGCTGGGTAGATAGTCCAAGAAAAGTAAAACGTTAATGTGTTTCTTTTCATAAAAAGCAATGCTTGCGCCGGTATATGTGGCCCAAATGAAGCAGTAACGTGCTAATTCTTCAGACCAAGACAAAGGCTGCTCAATGGCATACCTAAAAACTACCTGCAAAAAAGTACAAACAACCATGATTGTGAAGGTTGTAAACATAATACCGCTGAGTATTTTATTTACCTTCGTATTAATCATCTGAAGAAAATGCATATAATCTCCTTACCTTAAAACCGCCATAAGTTGTAACAACTTATGGCGGTGATTGCATAACGGAATAACTTATTTTGTGTTGAGGATATCGTCGATAATTTTACCGTAGGTCTTACGGGCTTCTTCGTATACAGGCTTACAAGCGTCTTGGAAAGCCTTTAAAGCGCTGGCATCAACAGTGTTTACAGCAATAAGTTTTTTCAATTCTTCTAATTGCTTAGCTTCGTCGCTCACAACCATATCGCGGGAAACTTTAGCAAAAGCTTTTGCTTCTTCAAGTAAAATCTTTTGATATTCAGGCTTTAAGCTATCAAAAATGATCTTGCTCATGAGTAATGGTTCCACAGAGTGTTGGTGACCGGTAAGAGAGAAGAATTTTTGTACTTCATACCATTTTTGGGTAAGGATGTGACCAACGGGGTTTTCTTGGCCGTCAACGGTGCCAAGTTGCAATGCAGAGTATACTTCGCCAAAGCCCATGGGGGTTGGTAATGCGCCAAGAGCTTTAAAGGAGTTAAGGGAAATTTGAGAGTTTGGTGTACGCAATTTCAAACCTTGAAGGTCTTCAACCTTAGTGATAGGCAACTTGGAGTTAGAAACGTGACGGAAGCCATTTTCCCAATAACCAAGTACAACAATGCCTTTTTTGGCAGCTTCAGCGGTGAAGTAGTCACCAATGGGGCCGTCCATAACCTTAGCAACGTGAGCTGTATCGGTGAAGAGGAAGGGAAGGTTCAAAGCACCGAACACTTCTATAAAGGAAGATAATTGTAAGTCAGAAGTGAGCACCATATCAACGGTGCCAAGTTGCACACCTTCTACCAATTGGCGTTGGTTGCCAAGTTGGTCAGAGGGGAAAATTTTAATGGTAATTTCACCATTGGATTTTTTCTTTACAGCTTCGGCAAATTGCTCACAGGTGATGTTATAATGGTGGTTGGGAGCACCGGTGTGGCCGAGCTTTAAAGTGATTGCAGCAAAGCTTGCTGCAGGCAATAAAAGCACAGCTAAACAAGCAATGCCAAGGCGGAAAAATTTGGATTTCATAAAAACTCCTGGTTACAAATGTTGTTACTAAAAAACGTTGCCAAACAACACATCAATATTATGCATTCTGGTAAAAACAAAACTCTGAATAAGATCTAGCCATGCTTAAGCGTCCTAAAATATTAGGAGCAATTTTTTCTCGTATGATGGCTGTAACATTAAGCAATGCTTCCAGATTAATGCCAGTGTCAATACCCATGCGTTCAAGCATGTTTACTGTATCTTCTGTAGCCGTATTCCCGGCAGCGCCGGGAGCAAAGGGGCAACCACCAAGGCCGCCAGCAGCAGTTTCAAATTGGTCAATGCCCATTTGTAACGCGGCAAATGTGTTCGCAAGCCCCATACCATGTGTGTCGTGCATGTGCAAGGTTATGGGTAGGGATGCAAAATTTTGGCGTATAACTTTGAGCACATTCTGCACTTGGCTTGGATTGGCAACACCAATGGTGTCGCATAAGGTTACACTTATAATGCCAAGTTTGAGCGCTTCTTGTATGAGCCAAACGGTTTTTTCAAGGGGGACTTCACCACTAAAAGGGCAACCAAACACCGTCGATAAGGACAAATTCACGCGCAAATCAGGAAAAGCCTTGGTAATGGCGCCAAGGTCTTGTAGAGATTCTTCGTGAGTTCTATTAATATTTGCCTTGTTATGATGTATGCTTGCAGAAACAACATAGCTTATTTCTGTTACGTCAGCCTTAACCGCATTTTCTGCACCACGAAAATTGGGCACCAAGGCCACCGGTTCCAT
This sequence comes from uncultured Desulfovibrionaceae bacterium, assembly GCA_964369505.1. Lineage (GTDB taxonomy): Bacteria > Desulfobacterota > Desulfovibrionia > Desulfovibrionales > Desulfovibrionaceae > CAYJAD01. The sequence continues at coordinate 14,173 of CAYJGS010000026.1, forward strand.
ATGAAGAAGATTTTGGCGGCAATGAGCTATAATTTGTGCTGCATCTGCCATTTGCGGTACAGCCTTTGGGCTCACAAAGCTTGTGGCTTCTATCTTGGTAACTCCGGCAGCGGCAAGGCCGTCAATAATAGAGATTTTGTCCTCGGTGGGAATCCATTCTTTAATATTTTGTAAGCCGTCTCTGGTTGTTATATCCACAATACGTACTTTTGTTGGAAAATTCATGTATACTTTCGCTCCATAATCATAGTGAAAAATTGCGTTGGGGCACGATATTATATAATGCCCTGTTCACGCAAGGAAGAAATATGCTCCTTGCTGTAACCAAGTAATGTGGAATACACTTCTTCTGAATGCTGGCCGAGCAATGGTGCCGGTGTGCGGATGGAAGGTTTTGTATCCGAAAGTTTGATATGTGCGCCGGTAATTTTCATTTTTCCGGCCTTGGGGTGGTCAACTTCCACAAACATTTCACGGGCATCTGCAATGTGTGGATCTTTTACTAATTGTTCGATGGTGTTGATGGGGCCAGCAGGGCAACCGGCAGCAAGTAATTTTTCCACCACTTCTTCTGAAGAGTGCTGCTTGGTCCATTCCTCAACAAGTTCTTTTAAAGCTACATTATTTTCAATGCGCAAAGGATTGGAAATAAAGCGTTCATCGGTCTTAAGTTCAGGCTTACCCATAATATCGCAAACAATATGATATAATTTATCATTGCCTGCACCGATAACGCAGCTGCCATCGTTGGTTTTAAATGAGTCGTAAGGATAGATGGATTCGTAGCGATTGCCGATGCGTTGGGGAATTTTACCTGTGCTAAGATATATTTGGGTAATGATTTCAAGGCTTGCTACCACGGAATCAACAAGGGCTATATCTACTTTTTGACCAATGCCTGTTTGATGGCGTGAATTCACAGCAGCTAAAATACCAATGGCGCACGATAAACCACCAAGCACGTCACAAATGGCTGTGCCGGTACGAGTGGGCTCGCCTCCCGGCCAACCGGTGGTGCTCATAAGGCCACCCATGGCTTGACCAATGATATCATAGCCGGGGCGCTGGCTGTAAGGGCCGTATTGGCCAAAGCCAGAAATGGAACCCACAATAATGCGTGGATTAATTTCCTTTAAAGTATCATACCCAATGCCCAGCTTTTCCATGGTTCCTGGGCGATAGTTTTCCACCACCACGTCGGCGGTTTTAACCAATTCAAAAAATATATCCTTACCTTTTTTAAGGTTCAGCGTTACGCCGTTTTTATTGCGGTTTAGGTTCATATAATAAGAACTTTCACCATTTTTAAAAGGAGCAAAGGAACGGCTGTCGTCACCTTTGGTAGGTTCTTCAATTTTAATAACTTCTGCACCCATATCTGCAAGCATCATAGTACAAAATGGTCCGGCAAGAACTCTGGTTAAGTCAAGAATGCGTAAGCCTGCAAGGGCGCCGTTAGGTGGTATCATAAAAAAACTCCTTTTCAAAAAATGTAAAATCTTCATCCATAATTCAATAACTATACCAATGTGTTTTTTGTCCATATACATTCTTGTATTTAGCTTAAATGGCAGAAGAAATGAAAAACAAAAAAATTAAAGATCCGGCACGAATGTAACAAAAATGGTATTTGCGTAATATTTTTGATACATTTTTGCGCAAATTTAAAACTTACAAAAAAAGTGGGAATTCTTGACAGTGTTTTTCTAGCGTAGTATTTTTACATTGGCGTTATATGGTTTTATAATTTGCTGTATTGTAAATAAAGGAGACATACACATGATTGAAGTAGGTACGCAAGCTCCAATTTTTACGGCTAAAGCTTATGAAAATGGTACATTCAACACTGTTTCATTGAGCGATTATCGGGGGAAATGGGTGTATCTTTTTTTCTATCCCGGTGACTTTACTTTTGTTTGAGTAACTGAAGTTGTTGCAGTTGCAGCAAAATTTGAAGAATTTTCTAAACTTGGTGTTCAAGTTTTGGGTATAAGTATGGATAGTGTAAACGTGCACAAAATGTGGGACGATTATGAGCTGTCTAAAGTTTCTGGAACAATAAATCCTTACCCTTTGCTTTGTGACGCTTGTGGCGATATAGGCAAACAATATGGCGTCTTTAATAAAGCAAGAGGCGGCAATATTCGGGGGAGCTTTATTATTGACCCCGATGGTATTTTGCAAAGTATGGAAATTGTGGCTGCCCCTGTGGGACGTAATTTTGACGAAACCTTACGCCTTTTGACTGCGCACCAATTTGTTGCCAGCAATAAGGGTAAGTCCGCACCGTGTAGCTGGTCTCCCGGCAAAAAACACCTTGAGGCTTCTCCTGGTCTGGTGGGTAAGGTTTGGGAAACATTAACATAATGTTTTAGTGACAATGAAGATACGTTGAGGTGTAAAGCTAAATATTGAAAGCTCTGCATAATTTGCAGAGCTTTCAATATTTGAGCAGATTGTTAAGTAGTTGAGCCCGAAAAACTATGCAACCATGTATAATTGCGGATGTAAAACATGAAAGTGGCTATAGAAAAAATGCCAGAAACCAAGCATGTAATGCGACTTTCGGGCATTTTTACGGCATTAACACACTTGTTTTTCAAGGCTCGGCTAAGGAAATTTTTCTGTAAGAAAAATTTCGCGTCACGTAAAATAAGCCAGAATTTACTTCTGGCGTCCCCTTTAGGGGGATTTGGAGT
>CAYJGS010000027.1:0-15984 GCA_964369505.1 uncultured Desulfovibrionaceae bacterium
AGTGGTGTTTGTATCTCATTGATTAAGGAAACACGATTTAATCAGTGTTTCCTTAGATGCGGCAAAATTTACATTTTGGGGATAATCTATTGCCGCCATTAAAGTTTTTTGGAAAGAGGGTATGGGGCCCGCTCAGATTGGGGGCTTTTGTCCACAAAATGTTTTCCCCCATAAGGCTTTGTCACTACTATAAAAGCTCCCTAAAAATTAGGGAGCTTTAAAGGGGAAGGTATATTTTTTAAGGGTGATAAAAGTTAATTCACAGCGTCGCCCATAAATGTCATTTCACGCACAGCATTCCACTTGCCATCTTTGCCTTTGGCAACTTCATAAATGGTTTGCATAACCACTTCGCCTTGGGCATTATTTTTTACATTGTCCAAAAGCATTTTTTGCGTGCAGGTCACAAAGCCCATATTATCATCAACCTTGGTGATGCGTATATCGCTGGCCATAAAATCCAAAACCTTGTGCTTGGCAAAAAAGGCTTTTAAATCTTTTTCTTTTTCGTCTTTGCTCACCACAGCTTTTTGGGTCATGTTGTTATACCAGACCACGGGTGCTGAATCGCTAAAAAGTTCGAGCACGGTGCCCGGTTTATTGGACTTCCAGGCTTCGGCCATGTCTTTATTCATAAAATAGGCAATGGCTTGTTCGTCGGGGCTCATGTTTGTTTTCATGTGGCCGTCGGCATGGGCAACATTGGCAACGCAAAGGCTTAAGTATAAGCAAAACGCAATGGGCATTAAAGAGTATTTCATTTTTTTCTCCTATGGTTAATGTGTAAGGGCGATCCCTTAGTTTAGGGTGTATAATAGCTTTAACATGCTGTCAATAAAAGATTTTTTCCGTATTTTTCGCCCTTGTGCCGCTTTTTTTGCCCTGTATGTGGCAAAGTAAAAGGGGTATTTGCGGCAGAAGTAAACAAAATCTACATATATTTTTCAAAAATTTTTCTTGAACCCCTTCTTTCTTGCCCCTTAGGCCAGAATGCTGTACACTTTTGCACCTATCGTTATGCGGTAAAAATGCATTTGCAAGTCAATGCTTTAAAACAGGATATAATTATGCAATTTTCAAAAACAAATTCTATTTATTTTCCCATTGTGGGCATAATGATATTATGTGCGTGTCTGCTTTCGGCCTGTATAAGCACCAGCGATTTAGGCTTTGGGGGCAGTTCCATGCCAAAGGCTTCCAATGCCACCATTGCCGATGCGCGTGATGCTTGGGATAGGGGCAATATGCAAAATGCCGAAAACCTGTATGGCAAGGCTACGAAAATGTCTTTGCCGCAAGCCGAACAATCAGAAGCTTGGGAACGCTATGCCATTGCCGCAGCTCGCAATGGTCGTCCGAATAATGCTCTTGTGGCTTTGGAGAATTGGCAAAACATTGTACCCGGTGCGGAGCAAAGTGTTGCATGGCAAAATGCATGGCGCAACAGTGTGCGTTTGCTTTCGCCTTCAAGCGGTGTGGAGCAAGCCACCAAGCTGTGGAATAATCGCGCTTTGCACGATGCTGCCAGAGCCCAAGCGGCCATAGTGCTTATGGGGCGCAGCTGGTCTGCTGCCACAAGCATGAGCGCTGTACCCATGTTGACAAGTTATTATGCATCTTTAGACTTGGGGCACAGGCAAGATGCCGAGCGTTTTACCGCCGAAGAAATGCACTATATGACTACCGGCACCTTGCAAGACTTGGGCAGTAGATTAGCCAGTGCCGACACTGTTGCCTATCCTGCGTCCATAATTTTACTTGAACAAGTGCGCCGCGCTTTGCCCATGGATATGGCCTTGCGCACACGTGTACTTGATTCTGCTTTATATGCCGATACAAGCTTGCCCCAACAAGTGCTGGCAAATATGACCAATACGTCTTCTGCCTCTGCTTCTTCTGCTTCGCCTGCATCTGTTGGCGCCGCACAAGCAACGCCTCCGCCCGTAGCACCCAGCGGTTATCAAAATGCGTGCCTTGTTTTGGCCTTACCGCACAGTGGCCCTGCTGCTTCCATAGCCCAAAAAGTGCGTGCCGGTGCCGATGCGGCCAAAGTAGAACTTGAACAGCGCGGCACCCAAATGAGCTTGCACCACATCGACACAGCCCAAGATACATGGCTTAGCCAAATAGATACGCTACCCCCGGAATGTGCCGTGGTGGGCGGCCTTATGCAAAGAGCAGAATACACGGCGGCCAAATCTGGCGCTGCCATGTCAAAGCGTAATTATTTTGCATTTTTACCTGTGCTTGAAGGGCAAGATGAAGGCAGTTTGGCTTGGCGCTTTTTCCCAAGCCCTGAAGACCAAGTGCAAGCACTGCTTGGTTTTACTGCTCAAATGGGCATAAAGTCCTATGGATCTTTTTACCCTGCTGACAGCTATGGCGCTCGTATGAACACCATTTTTAGCGAAAGCGCCACTGCCGCGGGTAGCCAAGTACAAGCTGTAAGTTATTTACCCAACGACAAAGCTCAATGGTTAGATGCGGCCACAAAACTTTTTCAGCCGCAAAGAATCAACAATATACCCTTCCCCACAAGCAATTTGGGCGCCATATTTCTGCCGGACTCTTGGAAAAATATGGACCTTATAACCCAAGCCATGTTGTATAATGGTGAAGATAGACCAATACTTATGGGCACTTCTCTTTGGGAACAAAGCCTGCTTGGCGGTCAAGTAAATACCACCGCCACCACCAAAAATTATAGCCTTGCCATTTTTCCTGCCGCATGGAATCCTGCCAGTAAGCCACAGGCTTTAAGCACCATGCCCGCCGCAGATTTTTGGACAGTGCTTGGCTATGACTTTGTGCGCCTTGGTTCAAATCTTGCTTTAGCTGCACCTGTGCCTGCCAATGAGTTGAATACACGCTTGCAAAGTGCGCAGCAAATGTCTTTTGCCATGGCGCCCATCAAATGGAGCATGAACGGCAAAGCCAAGCAAGAACTTTTTCTTTTTACCCTCACCGATGGTGGTGTTATGCCGGCTGACGCAAGTATCATGCAACAGCGCCGCATAATGGTTATTAATAATTTTGATGTGCGCTATAATGCGGCACAAAAAGCTATAGTGAAATGAGCCCTCTGCATGGAGGGATTTGGAGCATTGACGTTAGTCAATGCGACCGAAAAGCAAGAATAGGCGCAATTTACTTGCGCCGTTAAATGATTGATTTTCGTGCCTTACTGCCAAGACAGCTTTGCTGTCTTAGGCGGCACAAACGCCCGGAAGGGGGTTTGTCATCAAAATCAGACCGATGCATTATTATGCAGAGGTCTGAAATTAAAAAAAGGATATATATCATGCCCATTACCACAAAGGATGTGCAACATATGGCGGCTTTGGCTCGCCTTGAAATTGCACCTCAAACACAAGAGATTTTTGCCAATCAATTTGCAGATATTTTAAACTATATGGACGTGCTCGCCAAGGTGGATACCCAAGGGGTGGAACCCATGTACAGCCCTTCTTTGCATGAAAGTGCTGTGCGTGAAGATGTGGTTAAGCCGTCTTTTACCACCGCAGAAGTGCTTGGCAATGCTCCTCAAAAGGATGAGCAGTACTTTATAGTGCCCCGCATCGTGTGACAAACTATTTAAAAAGGCAATCTGCTTCGTCAAATGTCTTTTTTTTCGTTGCATGGGCCATAAAAGCCTATGCTGTCTCAAAAAAGTCATTTTCCTCGCATCTTACCCTTTTAAATAGCTTGTCACAGTTGCTCATTTTGGCAACAGGATAACAAATTATTAAAATGAATCTTTTAGCCGCTAGCAGGTAATAAAAAATGGAAATATATAACTTAAGTCTTATGGAAGTTCGCGATGCTTTAGCTAAAGGCGAGCTCACAGCCGAAGCGGTAACTGCTGCTTGTCTTGCCCAAATAGACGCCACCGAACCCAGTATCAAGGCTCTTTTGGGGCGCAATGAAAAAGCCCTTGAAGAAGCGCGGCTTATGGATAAACAAGGCATAGATACTGCTAAACCCTTATGGGGTGTGCCGGTAACGGTAAAGGATGTTCTTTGCACCAAGGGGCTTGTGACTACGGCCGGCTCTAAAATATTAGAAAATTTTGTGCCCTTTTATGATGCACATGTGGTGGAAAAATTGCGCGAGGCCGGCGCCATTATTTTAGCTAAGAACAATATGGACGAATTTGCCATGGGTTCCACTACAGAAAGTTCTGCTTTCCATGCCACACATAATCCGCATAAGGCAGAATATGTGCCCGGCGGATCCAGTGGCGGTTCGGCCGCTTCGGTGGTGGCAAAGCAATGCTTTGCTTCTTTAGGTTCCGATACTGGCGGCTCCATCCGTCAGCCGGCTTCTTTGTGCGGTTGTGTGGGAATAAAACCAACCTATGGGCGCGTGTCACGCTATGGCGCCATTGCTTATGGTTCTTCGCTGGATCAAATAGGCCCTCTTGCGCGCAGTGTGGAAGATTGCAGCTTGGTTTTAGAAACCATTGCCGGCTACGATGAACGAGACGGCACTTCCGACCCACGCCCTGTGGGTGCCTATATGGCAGCCCTTGGCAAAAGGCAAGATTTGCAAGGTGTGCGGGTGGGTGTTCCCAAAGAATTTTTTGGTGAAGGCTTGGCCGATGAGGTGCGCGAATCTTGCGAAGCTGCCCTCAAACGTATGCAAGAATTGGGTGCAGAACTTGTTTCCATAACCATGCCCCATACCCATGCGGCCATTGCCACGTATTATATTGTAGCCATGGCAGAGGCTAGTTCCAACCTTGCTCGCTTTGACGGCGTGCGCTATGGCAAACGTAGCGAATCTGCGCAAAATTTGGCGGAATTGTATATTCAATCTCGCAGTGAAGGCTTGGGGCAAGAGGTGCAAAGGCGTATTATGCTTGGAACCTATGTGCTTTCTTCCGGCTATTATGACGCTTATTTCCGCAAAGCTGCCGAGGTGCGCCGCCTCATAGCCAAGGATTTCAGCGATGCCTTAGAACTTTGCCATGTTATTTGCGGCCCCGTTTCACCGGTAACGGCTTGGAAGCTTGGTTCTTTAAATAAAGACCCTTTGCAAATGTACCTTAAAGACGTGTATACTTTAAGCCTTAACCTTGCAGGCTTGCCGGGCATTGCCTTGCCTGTGGGCATGGGTAGGGAAAGCAATCTTCCTGTGGGTATGCAATTTTTTGGCGCTGCCTTTGCCGAAGAAGAACTTTGCAGCATAGCCAAGGTGCTAGAAAGTAATTTATAAACATAGTTTATGCTAAATAAGCGTAGTTTAAAAAGGGGAGGCTTTTATCCTCCCCTAAACTTACTTACCCCTTACGGATTTCTGTAACGCTTTTACCACCAAGACCCCAATTATCGGGATCCACTTCTTCAATAACCACTGTGGTGGTGGCGGGGTTTTTGTCGAGCACGCGCACGAGCACGTCGGTCATTTCTTGAATAATTTGTGCTTTTTGTTCGGCCGTTGGGGCTTGTTCGCCTCCGGCGACTTTTACATTGATATAAGGCATAGTTCCTCCTTAATTGTTATAGTAATTTCAAAGCATTATACTGCTGTGTCTATAATTGTTAAAATTTCTTTGGTTTTTTCTTCCATAAGTTGCACATCGTCGCGAGACTCCACATTTAAGCGCAAAAGTGGTTCTGTATTAGAGCTGCGCACACTAAAGCGCCATGTGCCAAAGTCCATGGAAAGACCGTCTAAGGTATTAATATCTTTTGCCTCTGCCGCAAAATTATGTTGTATGGCCTCAATAACGGTTTTGGAATCACTCACTTTACGGTTAATTTCACCACTGCAGGGATATTTTTGCATACAATCAGCCACAAGCTCGGCTAAGGTTTTACCGCTTTGCAATACAAGCTTTGCCACCAAAAGCCAAGGAATCATACCGGAATCACAATAGGCAAATTGCTTAAAGAAATGGTGAGCGCTCATTTCGCCGCCATAGATGGCGTCTTCTGCACGCATAACTTCTTTTATAAAGGCGTGGCCTGCCTTGCTCATAATGCAGGTGCCGCCGGCATCTTTAACCACTTCTTGCGTATTCCAGATAAGGCGAGGATCGTGGATAATTTTGCCACCGGGATATTCTTGCAAAAGGCTTTGCGCTAAAAGCCCCACCAAGTAATAACCTTCAATAAAATTCCCCATGTGATCATAAAAGAAACAACGGTCAAAGTCGCCATCCCAAGCAATGCCCATATCTGCGCCATGTTCAAGCACAGCCTTGGCTGTGGCTTCGCGTCTTTCCGGCAAAAGCGGGTTGGGAATACCATTAGGGAAATTTCCGTCAGGTTCCATATGCGCGGTAGTCGTAGAAAAAGAAAGGCGCGGCATAAGTTCTTTAAGCACTAAACCTGCACAACCATTGCCCGGATCCATATGCAGTTTTAAAGATTTGTCCTTGGGCATGGAAGGCAAGCGCACATAATCCAGTAAAAAGTCCACATAGTCTTTGCGGAAAGATTTTTCTGTATAAGAACCGCCAAGTTCTTGATTTGCAGAACTTGGCAAAGCTTGCAACAATTCAAGGGCAGCATCGCGCAGGGCAAAAAGGCCGGAATCAGCGCTTATGGGTACAGCGCCCTTTTGCACAAATTTTAAGCCATTGTCATCACGGGGATTATGGCTTCCTGTAATCATAATGCCCCCGTCAAAGCCGTGGGCAAATGTGGCATAATAGATTTCTTCGGTGCCACAAAGACCAATATCGGTAACGTTCACGCCACCAAGGCGCAAGCCTTCTACCAAACCATCACGCAAAGCTGGGCCGGAAAGGCGGCAATCGCGTCCAATAACCACAGTTTTTGGCGAAAAAAGACGAGAAAAAGCAATGCCTATGGCTTTGGCAAGTTCTGGGCTCAGTTCAGTGGGATAGGTCCCGCGAACATCATAGGCTTTAAAACATGAAGCTATTGACATGATATTTCCTTTGATTTTATAAATTATAATGATTGCACATGGGCATTTTGCCAATCTTTGCACACGGCCTGATAACCGGCTTTGGCTAAGGCTTCTGTCATTTGTGCAGCACTGCGCTCATCAGATATTTCAAATTGCCCCGTGGTGCCGCTTTCAGTGGCGCGCCCACCAACTATGGTGGAAACACCTGCCGAAACGCGAGTTACTCCAAGGGGGACAATATGATCACGCATATAAGCACTTTCGCGGCTGGAAACCGTAATGCCAATGCGCGGCAAAAAACATCGCAATGCGGTTATATATTGCACAAAACGTTTGTCATCTAATGTGTGTGGCACGGCAAAATTGCCCTCATGCGGGCACATGCGCGGCACAGAAACAGCAACTTCTACACCAGCTTCGTGTCTTTGTAGCCACCAAGCGTGCAAGGCCGTACAAAATCCGTCGTGCTCAAGTTTATCAAGGCCTAGCAGGGCGCCCACATTAATGCTGTGCATGCCGCCGTCCACAGCTCTTTCGGGAGCATGCAGCCTATAAGAAAAATCACTCTTGGGCCCTTTGGGGTGCAAATAGGCATAGAGTTCTTCATTATATGTTTCTTGAAAAAGTGTCATGCTGTCAACACCTTGATTTACAAGCATGGCGTATTCTTCAACACTCATGGCATACACTTCAATGCCTATGGAAGCAAAATACGGCTTAATACGCTTGGCCACTTGCCCAATATATTCAGGGGAAGATATTTTTCTGGCATCACCGGTGAGCAATAAAATATGTCCAAGGCCGGTGGCAGCAATACTTTTTGCTTCGGCTTCGGCTTCTTCAAGGCTTAAATGGCGGCGGTTATGTTTATTTTTGGCATTAAAACCGCAATAACGGCATTGATTGGTGCAATAATCAGAAAGATATAAAGGCGTAAAAAGATGCACAGCACGGCCAAAATGCCGCAAGGCTTCACCTTGAGCTCGTCTGGCCATATGTTCTAAAAATGGCAAAGCTTTTTCATGCAAAAGCAGTAAAAAATCTTCAAGCTGCAGATGGTCTCGCTCAAGTGCCGCTTGGATTTTGGCTTCGGTGGCTTGCTCCATAATCTTTTCGCGTCTTTCGCGATTCCAAAGCTCAAGATAGCTCACAAAGCTTTTCATTTTAGTCATGTAAAAACCCCGTAAGCGGCGAAGAGGCCACGGCTTTTCCATGACTTTCTGCCCCAAGCCCAGCCACAAAAGCTTCACGCCCGGCGCGCACGGCTTCACCAAAAGCCTTGGCCATGGCAATGGGATCTTTGGCAGAGGCAATGGCTGTATTCACAAGGCAAGCTGCAGCCCCCATTTCCATGGCTTCACAAGCTTGCGAAGGGCGCCCAATACCTGCATCTACAATAATGGGTAAGTCCATTTCTTCTATGAGTATGCGTATCATTTCCTTGGTGCGCAAGCCTCTGTTGGTACCAATGGGCGCACCTAAGGGCATAATGGCACTGGCTCCGGCATCTGCCAAAGAACGCGCCACATATAAATCCGGGTTCATATAAGGCAGTACCACAAAGCCTTCGTTGGCTAATATTTCCGTAGCCTTGGCAGTGGCATAGCCGTCTGGCAGCAAATGACGCGTATCGGCAATAACTTCAATTTTTATCCAATGCCCACAGCCGGCAGCACGGGCAAGGCGAGCCAAGCGCACGGCCTCATCGCTGGTGCGAGCCCCAGAGGTATTTGGCAAAAGCTGCATATGTTCAGGTATATGTGTCATAATGCCTTCTTGGCCCGATTGCACACGCCGCAAAGCCACGGTGATAACTTCTGCTTGAGATGCATAGGCTACTTCCGGTATAAGCGCATCGGCACCGTATTTACCCGTTCCAATAAATAATCGACTTTTGAGGGTTTTATCACCCAAAGTCCAAGAATGTATGTCCATTAGCCACCTCCCACAAAGTGCAGTACTTCAAGTATATCGCCGTCTTCAAGAATTGTGGTGCTAAAGTTTTGAGCTGGCACAATGGCGGCATTCCGTTCCACAACCACTTTTGCTATATCAATTTGTTGCATAATTAGGCATTGCTCAAGGCTTGCGCCTGCGTCTATATGTATGCTTTGTCCGTTTAGTATTATGTGCATAAGTTCTCCGCAAAAAATTATAGCCTAGAATTCTTGTTCTTCGGTTGGAGAAGACAGAACTTTCGTTTTTATCTTTCTTAAGTAATAAATGCAAGTTTATAAGCTACGCTGACTTAGGTTTATTTTGCCAGCCATTCTTCAAGTTTTGCAGCATAGTCTTGTTCGTCATAGCGTATGGCATCATACATACCGGCAAGCTCGCGTTGTCTTGCAGCCTCAGCCAAAAGTATGGCCGCCGCCACGGACACGTTAAAACTTTGGATCATGCCGCGCATGGGAATATATATTTCTCCGTCAATATCTTGCACAAGCTCAGGCGCCACGCCGCTGTGTTCATTGCCCATGATAATGGCAGTGGGCTTGGTTAAGTCATAGGCAGAAAGGGGCTTGGCTTGCGGCGAGCAGGCTGTGGCAAGAATTTGCATATTTTGTTCTTTAAGGTTTGTTAAAAGGCTTGCTTTATCTTTATGTCTAACACTTTCAACCCACTTTCTGGCCGAAGCTGATGTTCTTTTTCCCAAAGCAGGAAAAGCCGTGTCTGTATAATATAAATGCACTTTTTCCACACCAAAAGCGTCGCATGAGCGATAAATGGCAGAAACATTATGCGGATCGTGTATATTGGCAAGCACAAGGCTTAGATCTGGTTGGCGTTGACGCAAAACCTGTTCTATGCGTGCGCGGCGTTCAGCTGTGGGATTTTTTGGCATATGTTCTCCTTGACCATGTATAAGAAAAAGTTACGCAGTAATTGCAAGAAGCCTTTGTTGTGGCAAAAAAAAAAGCGAGGCGCAAGAAATAGTTTTCACTGATATATAAATATATTATCTGTATGCACTGAATATTATGGATGAATATTGTCTTTTACCACAAAAAAACTTAAGAATATCCTTGCAAAAAGCCGTACAAAAGCTTACAAGACGTGAATTCATCTTAGATTTTTGGAGGAAACTATGACAAAAACGTTAACTGTGCTCCTTACCCTTTTGGGCACAATTGTACCAGCCTTGGCTCTTGCCGCAGGTGATTATGCTCACATCCCAGGTGCTGAACTTTCAGCCATGTGGGTTATTCCTTTTGCCTGTATGTTATTGTCCATCGCTATTTTTCCCATAGCGGCACCGCATTTTTGGCACCATCACTTTGGTAAAATTTCTGTGTTTTGGGCTTTGGCATTTTTAGTTCCTTGTGCGTTGGTGTACGGTTTTTCCATTACTCTGTATGAATTTTTACACACCATGCTTTTGGAATATGTTTCCTTTCTTATATTGCTGTTTGCTTTATTCACCGTGGCCGGTGGTGTGCGCTTAAAAGGCTCCTTGGTGGGCACGCCCGTGGTTAACACGGTTATTTTGCTCATAGGCACAGCCCTTGCCAGTTGGATGGGAACCACAGGTGCGGCAATGCTCCTTATCCGGCCTTTGTTGCGCGCCAATGAGCACCGTAAATACAAAGTGCATTCTGTTGTATTCTTTATCTTCCTTGTGGCCAATATCGGCGGTTCTTTAACCCCTCTTGGTGACCCACCACTCTTTCTTGGATACCTTAAAGGTGTGAGCTTTTTCTGGACCACAGGCGCTTTATTTTGGCAAATGATGTTCTTGGTTGCTGCCTTACTTGCCATATACTATGTGCTTGATTCATATCTTTTCAAAAAAGAAGGAAGCCCCATTCCACCCAATGCCAATACTGGCGAAAAATTGGGTCTTGACGGCAAAATCAACTTGATTTTCTTAGCTGGTCTTGTGCTTTGCGTGCTCATGTCCGGTCTTCCGGCCTTTAAAATTGGCGAAATTCTTAATGTATACGGCACCCCCTTACAAGGTGAAAACGTCTTGCGCGACTTACTTTTGCTTGCCATTGCAGGTCTTTCTTTAAAATTCACCACCAAGGAAAACCGCGACTTAAACGGCTTTAACTGGGCACCCATTGAAGAAGTAGCTAAGCTGTTCTTCGGTATCTTCGTATCCATGATTCCTGCCATCGCCATTCTTAAGGCCGGCACCGAAGGCGCCCTTGCTCCGCTTATCAGCATGGTAACCGGCCCAGATGGTCAGCCTGTAAACTATATGTACTTCTGGCTCACCGGTATGCTCTCAAGCTTCCTTGATAACGCCCCCACCTATGTGGTGTTCTTTAACACTGCCGGTGGCAATGCCACACAGCTTATGGGTGATTTGGCCATGACCTTAACGGCCATTTCTGCCGGTGCTGTGTTCATGGGTGCCAACAGCTATATTGGTAATGCGCCAAACTTTATGGTGCGCTCCATTGCCGAAGACCAAGGCGTTAAGATGCCTTCCTTCTTTGGTTATATGGCATGGTCCTTCGGTATATTGGTACCGCTCTTTGCCGTGATGACCTTTATTTTCTATATCTAAAGGTTTTAAATAGTAAAGATGTTGCCAAGCGCAACTAAAGAAACATAAAAAATCTGCAAGAAAATGGTAAACATACGCCATTTTCTTGCAGATTTTTGTATTATTGCGGGCTTACCGTGAAAAATACCAAGTCTTTTGTGTATATGTTTTTAACACGGCATAATCAACATTAACGCCAATTCCAGAAGCACTAGGCACTGCTATTTTGCCTTGCTGGGAAGTTATATCCGGAACAATAATGTCTTGTGCAAAGTATCTTTTAGAGTCTGATAAATCTCCGGCCATACATGCGCCTTGTAAAGCGGCCAATTGCACATGTAAGATTTTTGAAATACCACTTTCGACCATGCTTCCGATAAAATACGGTATATTGTTTTTTCTGCAAAAGTGGATTATTTTTTGCGCATAAAAAAGCCCACCTAAGCGCCCAATCTTTATATTAACCATTTGTAAAACTTTATTCTCATGAGCTGCATGTAGATCTTCCAAAGTGAGCAAACTTTCATCATGGCAAATGTTAAAATTAAGTGGGTCAAGGGCTTGGGCATATTTTGCAAAATCTTCGCTGGAATACGAACGTAACAAAGCACCATTTACGTTAAAGGCTTCTTCAACACATTCTAAATTTAAAGCATTATACCTTTTTAAATCATTCACTCCACTTAAATTTAAGGAAAAAGACCTATTGGCGTCGGCAAGCATGCGTATGTGCGGAAAAGAATTGCGGATTTTTTCAAGCTTTACATATGGATCTTGCCCATTATTAGGGAAAATTTTAAATTTAAAGCGTTGGCATCCATTGCGAGTATGCTCTGCAACAGCATCGTAAAGCTTTTCATAAGGCATATCACCAAGCACAATGCCCACATCTGTGAATTCTTGCAGCTTTTCTTGGAAAAGCATTTCAATAGAATTTTGCCCTTGTTGCTTGGCATATAAATCCAATAAGGCATTTTCAAGCCCGGCTAAGGCCATGGGAAAAGATAGGTCAAATATACTATGTATATCAAAAGGATGTTGCAACGTATCTGCCAAGATTTTGGGTATATACGTGCTTTTGAGTATATACAGTGCACTTTCAAGAGTTTCTGCGGTGTAAAATGGATCTGTAAAAGCAACCACTTCGCCAAAGCCCGCAAGCCCTTTGCTGTCTCGCGCCATAATTATAAGAGTATCGCGCTGCGACAAAAGCGTTTTTGCAGTTTTAAAGCTGAATTTTAGGGGTAGCTGTAAGTGTAGTATTTCAATACTTTGTATGTCCATTACATAACTTCTTTATATGTAAAAAATTTACTGGCGATGCTATTTAATTTGGCTCAGAAAATTTATGAGCACAGTAAAAAAATCTAAGGGCTTTTCCATATGCGTATTATGCCCCGCCTGTTTGATTTTGCGCACCGTAAGATTTTTAGCATCCATTGGTAATGCTTGCGCAAGTTCAGCGTATTTTTTGTCTAGCTCGCCGTATATATAAAGTATTGGCAGGGGTAATTGCAAAATATTGTGCTTGATATAGGCTACTTTCCCTTGCCCCGTCATGCGTAAAGTATGAGCTAAAGCGTGGGGTTGATTTTGTAATCTTCTGTGTTTTATTTGCGCTTTGCTGTGGGCATCCAAGCATTGCTGACTCTTAAAAATGTCCAATGCGGACCAGTATTTTTCAAAATACTCAATGCCGTTTTGCTCAATCATATGCGCAAGTTTTTCGTCTTGTTCTTTTCTTGCTTGCCTTTGTGCAGCATCTTCAATGCCAAAAGCGGCACTTTCTAAAATAAGGGCTTGTAGTTCTTTGGCATGCTGCAAAGCATAATGCATGGCAATTCTGCCACCAAGGGAATAGCCTAAAAGTATATATTTTTCGGAAGTATTTGTAAGTTTTGTATGGATAGTGCGGTGTATTTCTTTGATTACATGGTCCATGCCATAATATTTTGCACTGCGCGGCTTTGATGATTTTCCATGCCCTATAAGATCTATGCAATGCAGCGCATAGTTATTATATGCAGTATTTTTTTGAAATAAATCTACAAGCTGCGCCCAAGTGCCCATATCTTCAGAAAAACCGTGCACAAAAAAGATAGGAAGGCCGTGCCCGTGTTGTTCATGATGTATATTTATGTGTGTTTGCATAGCTTGCTTAAATAATACTTAGGGTACTTGTTGGTAGTGGTCGTAAAGTTCTTTGCTGGCAGGCATGTCAATGCAAATTTCAATGACCTTAATGCCTTTTGTAGACAGCGCGCTTGAAAATACACTGTCGAATGCGGTATAATTTTCAACTGCATAATGCGCAATGCCGTATAATTTGGCTAGGGCGCTGAATTGTACATCGTGTGGGGTAAGAAATAAATATTCAAAATTTTTCACTTTCGCTTGCGGTAAGTGCTGAAAAATACCGCCGCCGTTATTATTCAACAACACAATGGTCAAATGCAAATCGTGCTTTGTGCCCACAAGCAGCCCGGTAATATCATGAAAAAAAGCCAAATCCCCGGTGATTAACACAGTAGGATTACTTGTTTTTTCTGCAGTTTCAGTGCTTTTTGCACTTGCGGCAATGCCCAAGGCAAAGGAAATGGTGCCGTCTATGCCATTGGCACCTCTATTGCCATAAAATTCTATAGATTGCTTTTTAGCTTGCCAAAAAAGATCCATATGCCGAATGCTCATACTATTGGCAAGCACCATGTGCACAGTTTCTGAAGAATGTTTTTCGGTGTATGCAGCAGTAATTTTTTGTATTGTTTGAATTATTTTCCCTTCAAACAAAACTTGGCTTTCACTTGCCAAAGCCAATTTTTGTGCCATGGCATTTTGCGCCTCTTGCCATTTTGCAAGATATTCTTGGCTGTGGTTTGTGTTGGGGATATTTTTATTTCCTATAATGGCTTTGGCAAAAGCCCATGCAGATATTTGCACAATTTTTGTGGTATTTAGAGCAGGGTTGCGGTATTCCACATCTTCATCAATCTGAAAAATTTCCGCATTTTGATGTTGCTCTAAAAAATTAAAAAAATTTTTAGATACAGGGCTTTGCCCTATAAGGATAATATAGTCAGCTTCAAGGCTCTTTGCCAATGTGTTCGATTTTAAAAATGCCGTATAATTGGTAATGATATTTTCGTGCGCATAGGCTCTAAATTGAGAAAGGGGATCTGCCAATAATGGCAAATTGAGAATGGATGATAATTTTATAAAATCGGTATAATAAGATTGCTCTGCCTGTATGGTATCGGGACCGCAAACAATAATTCCTTTCTTGCCAAGGCAATTATTTATGAAATAATCAACAAAGGCTCTATTTTCTTTTTCACCCTCTAGTATGGCAAAAGTTTTTTTATTTCTGCCCGTGCTAAAATCAAGTTTTTCCATTTGCGGTACCAATGGTTCTCGTAAAGGCACGTTTATATGCACAACACCGCAAGGTTTTGCTTGAGCTTGGCCATAAGCCTTTTGCATTACCAAGCGGGGATAGGATGTTCCGCGCGAATTTTTATTGAAAGTGTCAAGGCTTAATTCTTCATAATATTTCACAAAATTTGCGAACATATTATTTTGATTTATGGTTTGAGGGGCGCCCACATTTTGTAATTCTGCAGGACGGTCTGCGGTGAGAATGATAAGCGGAACCCTAGAATGCTTTGCTTCTATGGCGGCAGGCAGATAATGCCCGCAAGCAGAGCCCGAAGTACACACAAGTACCACGGCTTTATTTTTTGCCTTTGCTATACCAAGAGCAAAAAAGGCCGCCGATCTTTCGTCCACATCCATATATATATTAAATGTATGTTCACAAAAAAGTATGGCCAAGGGCGTTGAGCGAGCACCGGGGCTTAGCACAATGTCCTCTACGCCAAGTTCATGTAATTCGTCTACAATTTCAGCTATATGCATATTCATATGTATTCACCGCACACAATGTTACTCAACAGTTTGTTACAAGGCTTCTATTATGGTTTGCAACTTTGTATCAATTTCTTCATATTCTTCACGGCAATGCGACTGCGCAACAATGCCACAACCGGCAAAAGCGCTCAGTTCCTTACCCTTTATGCTTGCGGAACGAAGCCCCACAATAAATATTCCATCCCCTTTGTTGTCTACAACACCAAAAGGAGCCCCATAATGTCCGCGTTCAAAACTTTCGTGCTCACGTATAAACTCTAATGCACTCTGTTTTGGGCTGCCCCCAAGGGCAGGGGTGGGGTGCAATGCATTCACCCATTGTACTATACTGGGCTCATTGCTCTTGTGTAAACCACAGGCCGAACTTTCATGTTCCTCGGCATAAATATCGGTTTTCATGTGCAAAACATTTTTTAATTCTAAGATATGGCATGGGCCTATGTTTATATTTTTTCCTAAATTTTGCATGGTTTGCACAATGGCTTGCCTAACAAGAGTGTGTTCATAAACATTTTTTGCATCTTGCAAAAACTGCTGCCCTTGCGCAAGTACATCGCCTTCTTTTTTTATGGTGCCAGCCAAAGCGTAACTTTTCATGTGCCGGGCATTTTTTTCGATCAAAAGCTCAGGGCTTGCGCCAAAGAAGGTTTCCCCTGCATTTTCATAGGCAAAAATATACG
>CAYJGS010000028.1:0-15685 GCA_964369505.1 uncultured Desulfovibrionaceae bacterium
CAGCTTTGCTGACAATAGCGGCGCAAAACCCACAAAGTGGGGTTTGTCATCAAACAAAAGGGGAAAGCACAGCTTTCCCCACAGAGTGCTGACAAAGTCAGCACGACCGACAAATCAGGAATAGGGCGAGCTTTGCTTGCCCGTTAAATGACTGATTTTCGTGCCTTTCCGCTTGGCAGCTTTGCTGACAATAGCGGCGCAAAACCCACAAAGTGGGGTTTGTCATCAAACAAAAGGGGAAAGCACAGCTTTCCCCAAGGGCATTGTTCAGGAAGGAACAATAATTATGAAAAATCTACAAAATCATACTGATAAGGCTTCGCACAACTTGTTGCGTATTGCACGAAGCCTTATGTTATAAAATACTAGAATTCGTAAGCAAAGATAAGGTTAGCTTTCCATGCGTCAGCTTTACCGCCCCAACCTTCGGGTTCTCCACCTGCGTTATTCCATTCATCGGTGTTAAATCCGTTGAAAATGTAGCCCACTTCTACAACAGCTTGGAGATTTTCATAAATCTGCCAAGTGGTGTCGAAGTTAAGTTCCACAAGATAGTCTTGAGTGGTCAAATACATGCCACCCCAGCCTTTGCCATCTACATATTGCATCATTTCCGGACTGTTGGTACCACCAATATAGGCTACACGGAAGGTGTGGCTTAAATCTTCCATAAAGGAGAAGTCAGCCAATTGTAAACCGATGGCCCATGTGCCGTCATAAGTTACTTTCAAGCCAGATTCGCCAAGGGCGCCCCAGCCATAACCATCTTGAAAGAAGGAGGTAAAGTTGCCTGTGCCTGTGATGGTGGGCATGCGCTCAGAACCGTTGTCCAAATCGCCGTCGTCACCAGAAGCGTACCAAGCAAAGAGACCTGGACGACCCCAATCAAAGCTGTATTCGGCAAGAGCTTTTACTACCCAACCGGAACGGTCTGCACTTGCGCGTTCAAATTTGTCGTTGAGACCCCACACGCTGTAGTTACCAAAACCGTAGGAAGCGCCGTAGTTGATATCAAATTCAAAATTCCATGGGTCAAGAGCAGAAATTACAATGGGAATACCTGCATAAATTTGGCTACCATAGGCATTTTCCATACGCCAGTTATTAGCAGTGCCCTCACCCCAGAATCTGGTTCTTGCGGTATTCATATTAACGGGCATAGAGTCGCCAAGTTCGCCAAGTTCTGAGTTTCTACCTACAGCGCCGTACATAACCCAAGGAGTGATGTCAAAGCCATCAAAAGACATGGGCAAGCTCAACATAAAGTAATCGGCATTATCAAGATAGTTGCTAGAATCGTTGGTTGCTCTATCTTCCCAAGCTGTATCGCTATCGTGCACGTAGTTATCGTTGAAAGGACGCAACCACATAAGGGTTAAGCCAATATTATCATTGAAAGGATAATTGGCTACAATACCGGCCACTTGCTCGTCAAATACGGCAGAACCACCGGCAGCATTGGGCATGGCTGCACCAAAGATACCCATGCGGAATTGCAATTCGGTATTTGGCACGTACCAATCAATATACGCACTCATAAGTTCAACGATTTTACCGTCAGCACCAAGAGCACCGCCGGTTTCGCCATTACCCCATATGGTATCGCCCATTTCAAATTGCACAGTACCGGAAAGACTTTCGCTGACAATGGCTTCTAATTGCAAACGAACACGCTGCCCTGCCTGAAAAATGTCATTGCCACCTTTGTGATCTTGCTGAAAAGTAGCCTCATTGCCGCCATAGCCCATAAGAAATTGGCCAGCCGCTTTAAATTCAACGGCTTTAGCCTCGGTTACGCAACCCCACACTAAGCCAGCGACTAAGGCTAGGGTCATCAATTTATTTTTCATATCTTCCTCCCGATATGATTTTGTTGCACTTTAAAAAAACAAGCCACTTGTTTTTTTAAATCTGTGCTGTTTTGCCATTAGGTATAAAACTTCCTCGTATAACCTAGAATAACCAACTAACATCATAGAACATTTGTGCGCCACGATATACAAAGCGCACGACAGTGTGAACCTCGTACAAAAATTTATATTGAAAATGAAAATGCTTGTCAATATCTTTTTCAAAATAAAATTGCATATAAATCAGAATAAAGAAATTAATTTTGAGAATCTTTATGCATTTTAAGGAAAACTGAATGAAAAAGCTTGTTATTTTACTTTCTTAAATGTGGTTACAACTGATTTTAAATGGTTTTAGCTATAGCATGGCAATAAAAAAACTTCCTCACCAAAACAGGTAAGGAAGTTTTTTAAGAAAAAATAAACGAAATTTAACGTAGTGATACGTAAAAAGGTGTATTTGACGACACTATCTCGTGGATTGCCATTTAGAGAAGGCCCATACCCCTATAATGCCGGCACTTCCGGCCATAACCAAGGGTATTTGTGGCGCAAAGACAAGCACACCGCAAAGAGCCAAGAATACACGTAAAACCATAGAAATTTGTGTATAGGCAAAGCCTACCCAAAATGCCGAAAATGCCATAACACCCATGATGGCGCTGAACACAGCCAACATATTAGCGGTATTATCACCAAGCATGAGCAAACCTGGATCATAACAAAAAGCTATGGGCACCAAAAAGCCTATGCAGCCCAATTTCATGGCTTGAAAGCCTGTGGCATTGGGGGGCGAACCTGCTATGGAGCTTGCTGCATAGGCAGCCAAAGCCACAGGTGGTGTGATATTGGAAATAATGGCATAATAAAACACAAACATATGAGCCGAAAGCGGCTCAAAACCAAGCTTTACAAGCACCGGCGCTCCAAGAGCAGAAGCCAAAATATACGCCCCCGTGGTGGGAAGCCCCATGCCAAGCACCAAGGAAACAAGCATGATGAGCACTAAGGCCAAAAAAGGTGTGTCGCCGGCCAAAGAAATAACAAAGCCCACAAGCTTGCCACCAATACCGGTTAAGGCCACCGAACCAAGCACAATACCGGCCGCAGCACAAGCCACACAAACAAGCGGAATACTCTTGGTACCTTCGTAAATGGCGTCCAAAATCTTTTTGGGCCCCATACGTCTTTTGGGGTCAGGCAAGGAAACAACCCAACAAAGAATAATACCAAGCATACCGGCCTTCATGGGTGAAGCGCCGTCCAGCAAGGTATACACAACACCCACTATAGGAATAAGCAAATATATATTTTTTAGCGCATCTTTTAGTTTTGGTAATTCATCGGGATCTAAGCCGCGCATGCCAGAGCTGTATGCAGTCAAACGCACCATAAGCAAGAGCGCTCCATAATACATAAAAGCCGGCAAAACAGCGCTGATCATAACATCTTTAAATTGTATGCCAAGAAAAGAAGCCATAAGAAAAGCACCTGCCCCCATAACCGGCGGCATGATTTGCCCACCCGTACTGGCCGCAGCTTCCACAGCACCAGAAAATGTAGGGCTATAGCCTATGCGCTTCATAAGAGGAATGGTAAAGGAACCTGTGCCATACACATTGGCCACGGCAGAACCGCTGATGGAACCAAAAAGGCAAGAGCTGACCACGGCAATTTGGGCAGGGCCGCCGGGCTTTGTGCCCATGAGTGCGCGCGCCAAATCCATAAAATAATCCCCTGCGCCACTTTTTTCTAAAAAACCGCCAAAAATAAGAAATACAATAACAAAAGTAGCAGAAACACCCAAGGGCATGGAAAAAATACCTTCGTCGGTAAGGTATAATTGTTCTACAATTTCAGGATATGATAAAGACAAACCTTTTAATATACCAGGCAAATAACTGCCAAAATGCATATAGGCGGCAAATAATCCGGCAATAATGGAAAGGGGCAAACCCACCACGCGACGTGAACCTTCTAGCAAAAATATGACAAGCATGGCGCCAAAACCAAATTGTGCGGTGGTAAGAGGGTCCACTTGTTGAATACGGTTCACAATGTCGTTATAGTAGACAATGCTGTATATGCCGGGTGTTGCAGAAATAAGTCCCAAAATCCAGTCATACCAAGGTACTCTGTCTTGAGGAGCACTGGCGCAAAATGGAAACAATATATAGGTTAAGGGCAGAATAAGGGCTAAGTGAATACTACGTTGTAAATACGCTTCAAAACTGCCTGTGGCTGCTGTGTACAGATGAAAAATTCCTACAATAAGTATATATACATACAATAATTTTTGCTGCCAACCGCTGAGTGTGCGCATGTCGATAACCTCTTGCAAAGCTTAAATACGGCAAGGTTTGCATGGAGAAAAGTCCATCGTTGCCATTACGTTTTTTTAGAAAGGAACCAGATTTGAGCCCAGATTCAAGCAGGGGGAAGCACCTTTTGTGACATTCACAAAAGATCCCTCCCCCAAAAGACTTTGTTATAAAAATCAAAAAGGAAACTCTTGTGTATTACTTACCTTCAACACTCTTCCAAAACTTCACAGCACCTGGGTGGGCTGGCACACCACTCGGTATGGCGGTCTTTGGTGAAAGTTCTTGAACATCTTTAACAGCATTAACCAATGTGGCTTTATTTTCCCACATGGCCTTGCTCAAGTTATACACAAAATCTTCGGGTAAATCTTTACGGATAACAATACTTGTGTAATCGCCCACAGTTTTTACAGGTTCCGTCACACTTTTGTAAACGCCTGTGGGAACTGTGTGGGTAGTTGTGCCATAAGCCTTGCTTACAGCGTCAAGTGCTTCTTGCTCAACACCTAAAATGCGCACAGGCACGCGGCTTTCAATATTCATTATAATAGAGGCGATTTGCCCTACAGAAAAGGCAAATACATCTATGTGGTTATCAGCAATAAGGTCAGCACCGCCATCGTAAGATGCGTACTGTATGCCCCAATTTTTAGCGTTTTGCAGTTTATCAAAATTGGTGCCATAGCCTTTATCAAAAAGAACTTTTACCAAAAATTGTGAAGCAGTGCCCGGCTTAAGGGTAGCAAAACGCACAGGGATATTTTTTTCTAACAACTGACCGACTGTGGTGATATTATGCTTTTTGGCAAAATCTTCACGCATGATAAAATAGGTAACTTGCGTATACATATTGGCAAAAACAACAGCATTATCAATGGTTTTTCCGCGGAAATCTTCAGCGCCGGCAACAGCAGCACCTATAAAGGATGTTACGGTAAAACCTAAGTCACCTTTGCGGAAGTTGGCGTTGATAATATTAGAAACGCCACCGCCCGTGCTGTTGGTTGTTTGCACAAAATTTTTGGTCCACATTTCAGAAAGAGCTGTGCCAAGAGCAAACCAGTTACCTCCGGGAGGACCTGCCATAAAGCGCAAATGGGTTGGAGTTTCTGCTTCTGCAGCGTGAGCCATGGGAGAAGTCATACACATAACACCGAACAAAAATGCGCAACAAAGAGCTAATACACGTTTCATTGGAACTCCTTTGTGAGTGGTATTAATGGCCTGAAAATACAGTCCCATGATGCCATTATGCACCAATCCACAGAAAAAGCAAGTTTTTTTGCAATAAAAAATACACCTTAGGGGAAAATATGTCTTTTAGAAACTTTATATGCTTTAAAAATCCTTTAGGCTCACGGGCTTTATAAGCGTTTTGAGATATAAAAAAAAAGGTGTGCGCCCTCTGGCACACACCTTTTAAGGTAAAACATTATATACGCGCTAACGCATAAGTTCAGGTAAGAAAGTAATAATACCCGGGAAGTAGGTTAAAAGCACAAGGTCTACCAAAAGCATAATAAGATATGGCATAACCTTGGCTGTTACCTTATCAATGGAGATACCTGTAATAGAAGACACTATGAACAAATCAAGGCCTACAGGCGGTGTAATGCAACCAATGGCAAGGTTCACAACCATGAGCACGCCAAAGAACATGGGGTCAATACCCATGCCTATGGCCACAGGTAATAAGATTGGTGTTAGGATAACCACTGCAGCCGAAGCATTGATGAGTGTGCCGATGAATAGCAAGAGCACGTTTACAAGCATCAAAAATACTACGGGATTGGTGGTGATAGTGCTAAAGCTTTGTGCCAAGATATGCGGCACTTGCGCATGGGTCAAAATCCAACCAAACACATTGGCCGCACCCACCACAAACATAATCATTGTTGTGCTATACGCGGCACTTAAGAGAGTTTTAGGTAAATCCTTAAGCGTCAATTCCTTATAGATAAAAAAGCCTACAAAAGCGCCATACACAGCGGCAACAGCTGCGGCTTCTGTGGGGGTAAAAATACCGCCATAAATACCGCCAAGAATGATCACAGGCATCATAAGTGCCCAAAAGCATTCACGGAAAGAGCTAATCACGCGTGAGATAGAAAAAGATCCTTCGCCCTTATAGCCATTCTTTTTAGAAATAACCCAGCTGACCAAACACATGGTAAGCCCCATAAGAATACCCGGGGCAAAGCCTGCAAGGAAAAGATCGGCAATGGATGTATTGGCAATGGAACCATATACCACCATGGTAATGGATGGCGGAATAACAATACCCACAGTACCACCACTGGCTACAACGGCCGCCGCAAAGGAACGGGGGTAACCACGTTTTTCCATTTCATCAATCATGGCAGCGCCAATGGCGGCTGTTGTGGCAGCAGAAGAACCAGAAAGAGCCGCAAAGAACATACCCGCCACGGCCACCACAAGGGCAAGGCCGCCAGCAAGGGCTCCCACAAGAGACATGGAAAAGTCAACAATGCGCTTGGTTACGCCGCCGGCAGACATGAAAGCGCCTGCCAACATAAAGAATGGTACAGCCATAAAGGAAAAAGAATCCACTGAAGTGAACATACGTTGTACCACAACAATGAGTGGCATATCCATCACCGCATACAATACAATGGCAGAAGAAAGAGCAAGCCCCACACCAATGGATGCGCCGCATGCTAAGATGATGGCAAAGGATGTTAAGATAACCCAAAGTGTCATATGTGCCTCCTTATTTTACAGCATCTGGTGATGTACGTAAAAGAGTAATAAAATCACCGACGGTGTACAAAAACATGATGGCACAACCAAAGGGAATAACGGCGTACACATAGGACATAGGTACAACCAAGGCAGGAGAAGTTTGAAAATGGGCAATTTGCATCATTTTTATACCATTCCAAACCATGATGAGTAAAAAGCACATGGAAAAAATACTTGCCAACATGCGGCAAAATTTTAACTTTGCACCCTTAATGCGCGAAGTTAATGTTTCAATGGCCATATGGCCGCCGTGTTTTGCCACAAGTGGCAGAGAAAGAAATACTACCCACACAAAGAGATAGCGAGAAAGTTCTTCAGCAAAAGAAGGGGTATAGCTAAAGACATAACGGCTGATAACTTGCAAAAAAACAATGGCAAGCATGCCACCAATGGCAAGCGTAACCAGTGTTTTTAAGGCTTTATCTATAAAATTGAAAAATGCGTTCATGAAAACTCCTAAAAAACAAAAGTTCTGTAGTGTATACAGTTCATGCATTCAGAAAATAAAGTAAGTGCAATGAGCTAAGGTTCTTTGATTTTTGTGCCACCTAACACAACAAGGCTGTATTCGGTGGCACAAAAAATCTTATGTTCTGATAATGCTGCTTGTGCAAGCAACGTATAGGGGAATGCTAAGCAGTATGGAACTACTTAATGTCAACAATGGCTTTAACGTTTTTGTCACCAAATTTGTCGGTGTATAATGTCCAAACAGATTTAGTAGCTTCGGCAAAAGCTTTTTTGTCAACGTCGTCGTTGATTACAGCTTTACCGCTGTCAACAATGGTTTTGGCAAAGCCGTCTTCTAATTTACGGCAAAGATCACGCTGCCAATCACGAGCGTCAATGGCGGCTTGCTCTACAATTTTCTTTTGTTCATCGTTGAGTTTATTCCATGCAATGGTGCTGATAAGAAGTGGCTCAGCTGCATAAGTGTGGCCGGAAAGGGAGATGTATTTTTGCACTTCATAAAAACGCTTGGTGGCGATGTGGGCCAAAGGATTTTCTTGACCATCAATAACACCCTTTTGCAAGGCTGTGTAGATTTCACTAAAAGCCATGGGGGTTGGGCTTGCGTCAAGGGATTCCATCAAGTTAATATACATGGGTTGTTCCATAACGCGGATTTTCAAACCGGCCATGTCGGCAGGTGTTTTAATAGGTCTTTCGTTGTTGGTCATATGGCGAATGCCGTTTTCCCAAATGGCAAGGGTTTTAATGCCTCTGGCTTCGCCTTGCTTTGCGATTTCCATGCCCACAGTATCAAGAGCTTTATAGGTGTGTGGCAAGTCACGGAAAATAAATGGTAAATCAAGTACAGCAATTTCAGGGATAAAATTACCAAGTACAGCATTACTGGTCAAAGTCATGTCCACTGTACCAAAGGTAAGGCCTTCAACAAGATCACGTTGGTTGCCAAGCTGGCTGGAAGGATATACTTGGATGTCAACTTCGCCCTTGGTGCGCTCTTTAACAAGTTTAGCAAAATATTCAGCACCTTGTGCATAGGGGTTTTCAGGATCGGCAATGTGACCCAATTTTAAAACAGTGGCAGCAGAGGCTGCAGAAGCACTTAACATCACGAGCATTAAAGCAGTGGAAAGTAATTTTAACATCTAAAACTCCTTAAAATAAAACAGTTTATGCCCATTGTGGCATTTTTTCACAAAGGGCAGATTATCAAAGTGATAAAGATTCGTCAATAAATTTATGATGCCTTCGATGCATGTTGACGGGCAAAGCACATATTGCTACTTTGCTCGAAAAATCACAATGTAAATATAAAGAGGTTTTTATGCATTTCGATTTAAAATTTGGTAAAAAAACACAAGAATTACAATGCCCTGATGAACGCATCTTGGGTGTTTTATTGCCCAAAGAGCCTGAAACACTACCCAATGCGCATGAAGAAGTTATGCGTGCCTTGAAAAATCCTATTGGGTCGCCTCCTCTGCGTAAAATAGTTAATAAAGGCGATACAATAGCTATTATTACCAGCGATGTCACACGCCCCTGCCCCAGTCATCTTTTGCTTCCGCCACTGCTTGAAGAATTGGAAGAAGCCGGAATTGCAAAAGAAGATATTTGCATTGTATTTGCCCTTGGAACCCATAGAAAGCATACGGAAGAAGAAATCATTTCCTTAGTTGGTAAGGATATTTATGAGCAATATACTTGCATTGACTCTGATATGGACAATTGCGTTGAGGTGGGCATAAGCAGCAATGGAACCCCTTTTGATATTTTCAAACCCGTTGTAGACGCCCACAAAAGAATCTGCCTTGGCAATATTGAATATCACTACTTTGCAGGCTATAGTGGCGGAGATAAAGCCATTATGCCAGGTGTTGCCACCACGCGCAGCATTCAAGCCAATCACCGCATGATGATCGAACCAAAAGCTTGCACCGGCAATATTCAAGACAACCCCATTCGGCACGATATCGAAGAATTAGAAAAATTTCTTTCTGTTGATTTTTTGCTCAATGTTATTTTATCGCCCAATAAAGATATTATGAAAGCCGTGGCCGGGCACCATATTACCGCACATCGTGAAGGTTGTAAGTTCTTAGATGGCTTGTATAAATTCCCCTTGCAACAGCCTGCAGATATTGTGGTGGTCAGTGCCGGAGGTTTTCCTAAAGATATCAATATGTATCAAGCCCAAAAAGCTCTTGATAATGCCCGCTATGCTGTTAAAGAAGGCGGCGTTATTATTCTTCTTGCCTCTTGTAATGAGCTGTATGGCTCTGCCACTTTTGAGCGCTGGGTCAAAAATGCCACAAGCCCTGAGCAAATTATCAAAGATATCCATGCCCACTTTGAACTTGGTGGACACAAAGCAGCAGCCATTGCCCTTACATTACAAAAAGCAAAGGTTTTTTGTGTTTCTGATATGCCCGATGATGTTTGCAAAAGTCTTTTCTTTGAACCTTTTGCCACTGTACAAGAAGCACTCAAGGCGGCAGACGCCATTTGTGGTGAAAATGCCAGTGTCTTAATTATGCCAAACGGGGGCTCAACTCTGCCTACCATATAAGCAAAATAAAGCATGGCTTAATCTTTGCTTTCCTCTAATGGATGTTTTTTTACAGGAATGGTCCCTTATTAAGACTTAAAAGGCATGGGATTGACGATACGTATGCATGCAACCATTCACAAAAAACTTGCCATTTGCATAAGCAAGCCTTATATACAAAGGGAGCCGTAGCTCCTGCGCTAACAGAAACTACGGCCGGCAAGGTGGTGTTAACACCCCCTTAATGTACGATTGCCGTGACAAGCATAATTTTATGACCCGTATCAGCAACTATCTGATACGGGTCAACTGTTAATAAGCGTTAATCGCTGCTAACAGAAGGAGTACCAGACCGATAACGGTTGCATAAAAAAGCTTTCGCATGGCTCATACCCTCCTTTCCTGTAGTAAAACAGGCCTATACACCTTGCCGATGTAGAAAGAAGGGCAATCGCACCGCTAAATTGTAAACTTTTCTGCAATATGCTGCAATATGTATGTTTTGAGAAAGGGAGAATGAGCCCCTCAACCATAGAGCTAGAAAAACATAAGAAAGGCATGGATGCGTTGCTATTGGGTGGCTGCACGCTGCTGCTTCCTCGTAATCAATAAATAATAGTAACATCTTACATGTAAAGCCAATGGTTACGAACTTCGTATCACTATACTTTGCCGTAATTTGTTTATGCGAGTTTTTAAAATACACTTTTTCTTTACAACAAGGGGTATACAGGCTATGTTCCAAAAAGTGTGGTATTCTTCCACCAAATATTAGAATTTTATACAAAGGATGCGCGTATATGTTTATGAAATGTATTGTTATTCTTGCTTCGATTAACAAGCATAATATTTATAATACTGCGTATATATTTTTTCCCCTTAGTTAAGGGGTTTTTTTTTGTCAAAAAGGGATAGCTTATGGAACAAACACATTATCAATGGGCACACAAAGATTTACTGGATGTGACTCAATTATCCAAAGAAGATGTACAGCATATCCTTGACCTTGCCGGAAGCTTTCAAGAAGTGAACCAGCGCCCCATTAAGAAGGTTCCGACATTAAAAGGAAAAAGTATTATTTTATTTTTTTCGGAAGACAGCACCCGCACCAAAACTTCTTTTGATGTGGCGGGCAAGCGCCTTTCTGCCGATACCTTTGCCCTTGGCAAAAGTGGTTCTAGCATAACAAAAGGCGAAAGCTTAAAAGATACAGGCCTAACCCTGCAAGCCATGAGCCCTGATGTTATTGTTATTCGCCACACCAGCAGTGGGGCCGCGCAATATTTGGCAGAAATGCTGCCTTGCGGCATTGTGAACGGTGGCGACGGCTGGCATGCCCACCCTACCCAAGCCTTGCTGGATTGTTTTTCTTTGCGCCATGTGTGGGGACAAGGCTTTGCCAATAAAACTTTGCTCATACTAGGCGATGTTGCCCATAGCCGTGTGGCCCGATCCAATATACATTTGCTCACCATGCTTGGAGTAAAAGTGCGCGTGTGCGCGCCACGAACCTTGCTTCCGGCAGGCATACATACATGGCCTGTAGAAATTTATAATGATCTCAATGAAGCGGTGAAAGACGTAGACGCCATCATGTGTTTACGCTTGCAATTAGAAAGGCAACAAGCGGGACTTTTTCCCTCTGTGGCCGAATATTCCCGCCGTTTTTGTTTGGGCATGCAGCACATACAAAAGGCCAAAGATACAGTAAAAGTTTTGCACCCAGGCCCCATGAATCGCGGTTTGGAAATTTCTGCAGATGTGGCCGACGCGCCGCAGTCCTTGGTGCTTGATCAAGTGTCTGCCGGTGTGGCTGTGCGCATGGCTGTATTGTATCTTTTAGCTCACCGCAAAGACTCATAAAAAGGAAATAATACTATGGCTCCTTCCATACTATGTATAAAAAATGCCAATTATTTAGATGCTCAAGTGGATGTATATGTGGAAAATGGGCGCATACGCACCATGATGCCCCACGGCAAACCCATTCCGAGTGAGGCAGAAGTTTTTGACGCCACAGGTCTCATACTTTTCCCCAGTTTTATTGACGCCCATGTGCATTTGCGCGAACCCGGCTATGAATACAAAGAAGACGTGGCCTCCGGTCTTGCAGCAGCAGCCCATGGAGGTTTTGGCGCTGTTATGTGTATGGCCAATACCAAGCCTGTCAATGACAATGCTGCCGTTACAAAATTTATTATAGAACAAGGGCTTAAGACTTTTCCGCATGGCCCATATGTATATCCCATTGGAGCTGCCAGCATGGGGCTTTTGGGTAAAGAGCTAGCCCCCTTGGCTGAGCTTAAAGATGCCGGCTGTGTGGCCATATCCAACGATGGCCATTCCATAGAAAATACTGAACTTATGCGCAGAGTTATGGAGTATGCCTCTGACCTTGATCTCATTGTAATTGACCATTGCGAAGACGCTTCTTTGGCCAAAGGCAGCCACATGAACGAAGGCATAACCAGCGGGCGTATTGGCGTGAAAGGTCAAGCCCATGTGGGTGAAAGCATGCAAGTGGCGCGCGATATTTTGCTGGCAGAATATTTAGACGTGCCCGTACATATTGCCCATGTTTCTTGCAAAAGTGCCGTAGACCTCATTGCGTGGGCCAAAGCTCGTGGAGTGAAAGTTACTGCAGAAACTTGTCCGCACTATCTTTTCCTTGATGATACAGCCTTAGAAGGCTATGGTGCCAATGCCAAGGTTTGCCCGCCTTTGCGCACCCCTGTAGACAGAGAAGCTCTGCGCAAGGCCATAAAAGATGGCACCATTGATATTTTAGCCACCGACCATGCACCGCATGCTGCCCACGAAAAAGACTGCCCCTTGGACGAAGCCCCCAATGGCTTCACCGGCCTTGATTTAGCCGTAAGCCTCACATGGCGCTTGGTGGAAGAAGGCATTTTAAACGCTGGGGATTTGCAAAGATTATGGTGCACCAAGCCCGGTGCCATTTTTAACTTGCCTGTTAATACCTTTGCTCCGAACGATGTGGCGGATTTTTTCCTTTTTGACCCGCAAAAAACATGGACGGTCAATGCCGAAAATCTGCACTCTAAAAGCTGCAACTCTCCTTATCTAGGACAAGAGCTGAAAGGTAGAGTGGTGGCGCACTGGATGGGCGGCCACAAAATAATATAACATGACTTTCTGAGGTGAAAAGGCATGGATTGCCACGCTACCTATCCGTAAAAGCTCACTATCGTTCGCTAACGGCTAGGGGCTCGCAATGACCTTCGTTGCATCGGAAGTCATTGCGAGGAGACCCGAGGAACGAGGGGCGACGCGGTTTATGCCCTTTAGGGTGCAATCCATAAAATTTTAGCCAAAAAACGAACAACTCAGAAAGTCGTATAATATAACTATACACAGGAGATATTATGCGTTTACTTATAATAAGTATTTGTATTGCCGCGTGGAGCTTTTCTGCCGGCATAGCTCAAGCGGCCGAAGCCGGCCTTCAAGTGCAGGCAGGAGTGAAAAACAAAGAAGGTTTTTCAAACTATATCCCCGCCATGCCGCATACGGTGGTGCTAAACCAACAAAATGCGCATGTATTTGCCAAAACCTCCTTGCCCATCATTGTTGCGCATGGGCGTAAGGTTGTGGTGCTGCCTTTACCCAAAGGAGCGCGAGATGTGGAGCTTAGCCTTGCTAAAAATGTAAAACAAAGCAAACTTCTTTCGTGGGTTACGGAATACACTGTACCCTTTGCCCCACAAGGTAGCTTAGAAAAACAAAGAGTTACCTTTGAATCCATGCACGATTCACTGCAAGGAGCTCTCACCACGTTGCGTGCTGAAGAGGCTTTTATTTTACACAAACTAGAAGAAGCCAAAGAAGAAAGCAGCGACAAAATATTTGCAGAATTGCGCCCTCGTCTGGCTCTGGTGGGTACGCGTATTTCTTCGGCGCAGCGTGAAATTTCTTATGCAGCAAAACGCGCCGAAGCCCTAAAAGATGCATATCCGCACGGAAAACAACTGGTTATCCATGTGGATACCCCTTTAAAAAAAGACGAAAAGCTTGCTTTGGAATATTCCTATGTGCTGGACGGCGCGTATTGGCGCCCCAAGTATAGCATCAATGCCAATACTGCCACAAATACCATAGACGTGAGTTTAAAAGCAGAAATTGTGCAAAATAGCGATCTTGATTGGGAAAATATTCGCCTAGAGCTCTCCACCGCTGCCGGCGATGCGCAAAGCCCCATGCCCTTACGGCCTTGGATAGTAAGCAAAGAACAGCGCGAAGCCCGCGCCTATGGAGGCATGGCTCGTGATGGTATTGTCATGTCTATGAGCGCTGAAAATTCTATGGCAGCCAAGAGGAGTGCGCCATCCTTTGACGACGGCAGCACCATTGCCCATTGGCTCATAGAAAAAACTCCTAAAATTCCAGAAGGAAATACCACAGTATTATTGACAAATTACACATGGAAAAGCCCCTTAGAGCGCGTGACTCGTCCAGCACAAGACAATGGCATTGTGTGGATAAGCGCCAAACACAAATTAGACGGTAATTTCTTACCCATGGGTGAGGCCGTGTATAAACTTGATGGTATGACTGTGGGCAAAGACGTGCTAAGCCCTGTGGGAGATACCCTGCAAATGTATTTTGGGGCAGACCCGCTTGTGCGCGTGGAAACCAAGCGCGACACACGCAAAAGCGGCGAAGAAGGTATTATAAATAAACAACAACATTATAATTTTGGCTGGGTATACACTTTATACAACAAGCGTAGTTCTGCGGTAACCGTAAAACTTGAAGAACCCATGACAGAGCTTGAAGACGCCGCCATGTCTGTGACCTATGAAGATACTCCAAAGCCTGAACAAGGCCCAGATAAAACCTTTATTTGGAAACTTTCTGTGCCTGCCAAAGGCGAAGCCAAGGTAGACCGCAAAGTCACCATTACAGCTCCGGCCGATATGCGCATTTGGCTTGGAAGATAATTGTTAAGATGCTGATGTGGGGGGGAAAGAGACCCCTCAGAATATTGACAAAGCTTTCTGGGGGAAGAACCTTTTGTGGACAAAAGGTTCTTCCCCCCGCTCAGAGCTGGCCCCTTTCCAAAAAACTTTAATTACGGCAACAAATTATCTTTAAACTATATTCTTTGCCGCATCTAAAATCTTTATTTTATCACTTCGCAATGCGTCACATACACATATTTGTCGTGCACAAGCCCTTTGCTTATACCCAAAAGGCGTACAGTCGTGCCGACCTTCAATTTACTGACTTCTTTAGCATACTGTTTTGAAAACTCACAACGTACCCCTTGAACACCAAAGCCGTCCACGCTCATATTAACTTCGGGATAGCCCATGCTAGATTTGCCTACAGAAAATATTTTACCTTCAATACCAAGTAATATGTCTGTATAGGCATCGTCTGCTATGAGAGGATGTTGCATATATACGTGCAGTAACTTTTCTGGTGTGGTGAGTCTTTGCAAAGCGTATTTTTGGCGGCAAGCTTTCTCTGCCGTAGTATCTTTCTGGGCTTTTGACAGACACATATCGTAGGCGGCAAGTTCTTTGTTGCGCTTATGCATAATGGAAAGTTTATCGAGTTCATGGGCTTGTGCGGCATTACAAAAAACCAACAAGCCCATGACATAAAAAAGTATTTTTTTCATAAAAATAAGCGCGTTTGGGTAGAGGATGGGGGGTGTGGGGGGAAGGAGACCACTTTTTGGCGCTAGCAAAAGGGGTCTCCTT
>CAYJGS010000029.1:0-15467 GCA_964369505.1 uncultured Desulfovibrionaceae bacterium
GCCACATAATTTTTTATATGGGAGATGGTGTAATATCTCAGTTTTTTTCAGCTTGGGCTAAGATGAGTTCTACTTCATCGATGGTCAAACCTACATTTTGGGCAATATGCTTAATGCTGGCGCCGCGTTTGCGCTGATTGAGTATGAGTTCGCGTAAAAATTGGGGGGAGCGGGTGATGCCTTCGGCTTGGGTAATGAGTTTACGCAATTCTTCGGCACGCTCTTCTATTTTTTGGTCAAGGGTGCGTAGTTCCGCTTGGCGTTTGGCAAAAGAAGCCACAAGCTCGCGCTCAAGCTCTGCATTGTGTTGCAGGCGAGCCAGCAAAAGTTCTTGATTGGCTTGTAAATTGTGCACCAAATTTTCTGAACGCTTTAAGCGAATGAAAAAGGCAAAAATGGCCACAAGTAAAAGCACTTCTATGAGCGAAAAAAGAATAATAACCCACATGGATAGCATAGTTATACCTTAATATTCAAAAGATTTCCCACTGTTGGATTGCTGGATTCGCTAGGGGTTTCTTCCTTTTCTTCTTTTTCGTGCGTATCTTGTTGTTTGGCAAAGTTGCCCTTGCCTTTACCGTCGCCATTATCGGCAACGCGCGCTTCAACGCTTGGTTCCGGTGCTTGCACTTGTTGATTTTCAAGTTTGGCCATTTCGTTGGCAATTTCGCGCGACATGGCAAGTGCAGCTTGCGGTCCGGTGGAGGCATCATGTGCGGCGCGGGCGGTAAAATTTGTCTGCGCATAAAGCATGGCTACAGTGGCATTAACTTCCATGGTGTACCTCCTTTGTTAAAACAAAGGTATATATTCAATAGTTATATCAGATAATAAGGCTCCCTCTCGATTTTTTGTGACGTTTTGTTATTTGCCGAGGTAGCTCTCAAATAACATATCGTCAATTTTTCCACTTACTAAATAGCCGCTAAAAACGGACATCAAATCTTTTTTGATGGTTTCCACATTGTCTGCATCAATAAGAAAATGATACGGCTTGTTTACAAGGTAATAATACACAGCATCGCGCAAAAGAACAATTTTATTTTGTGCTTCAAGGCTTAATTGTTTGCTCTTGCTCACAATGGCAAATTTACACACAAGGAAAACCTCGCCGCCTTTTTCGTCGGGCAAAGGCACCCAAAATGGATCAAAAGAAACGATAAAGTCGTCTGAAGGCGCAGGTTCCACCGGAGTTTGCGGTTTCACTTCAATAATGATGGGTTCTATGGGCGGCACAGGCGGTTCTGTTTCACGCAGAAAGAACCACCATCCAAGGACACCCACCACAAGCAAGAGCACCACGGCTCCCACTATGATAAAGAGTTTTTTCTTGCTCTTGGGTTTTTCTTCTGCAGCACCTTCGGAAGAATTTTCTTCTGCAGTTTCTTCTTCCTCTTCCGTTGCTTCTTCTTCTTGATCATCGTTCAAAAAGTCAGCGCCATCAAGGTCTAGTTCGACTTTTTTTTCTGCGGGCAGTGTTTCACCCACTTCTGCGGGCAAATTTTGGCTTTCTCCACTCACTTGTATATTGAGTGAGTTTTGCTCATTGGCTTCAGCTGTACCTTCGTTTTCAAAGGGCAAATCATTTTTTTGAGCATTAGACATACACTACCAGCCTGTTAAAAACCATGGAAACTCTTGGCTGCCACAGGGCAGCCAAGCGAGCTTATGGAAAAATCTTATCGATTTTTTGTTTCATGGTATCAGCGGTAAAAGGTTTAACAATATAGTTAGATACCTTAGCTTGCACCGCCTCTAAGATGTTTTCTTGTTGGGCTTCTGCTGTTACCATAAGGAAAGGAATTTCGCTCAAATTTTCGCTGGAGCGAACTTTACGTAACAGTTCTATGCCGGTCATGATGGGCATATTCCAGTCAGAAACAATAAAGTCAATTTTTTCGCGATTAAGCACTTCCCAAGCTGTAGAGCCATCATCTGCTTCTACTACATTGTTAAAGCCAAGCTGGCGCAAGATATTGCGTACAATGCGGCGCATGGTAGAAAAATCGTCAACAACAAGAACGCGCATATTCGGATCAAATCCCATAACTACCCCCAGTAATTAGGTTTTAAAAGTGCTAAACAGTGTTTTTTGCCATGAAATGCTCTGCATAATACATTATGTAGAGGCATCACCATAGGAATGTAAAAATTCCTGACGTAATCTGCGCAAGGCCTGAGCATGGAGCTGAGAAACGCGTCCCTCTGTAATCCCCATGACCTCGGCCGTTTCACGCATATTGAGTTCGTCCGTGTAATAAAGGGACAATACCAATTTTTCTCTTGGTGTCAATGCATCCATGAGAGGCACCAAGCGCTCAAGCATTTGTCTTGCCGCTGTTGCTTGGTAGGGTTCTTCATGCGAGCTTGCTTCACCCATGCAAGATTCTTGCACAGCATCAAGAGACACCCAGAGTTGATTGTGTAAGGCTTCAAGGCCTTGTTGTATTTCTTCAAGGCTTAAGCCCGTCATTTCTTGTAATTCTGCTTCTGTGGCAGATCTTCCGTGTAATTGTTCCACCGTGCGCATGGCTTTGTCAATTTGGCGTATGCGCTGGCGCAAAGATCGGGGCAACCAATCCAATTTGCGCAAATCGTCAAGCATGGCGCCGCGAATACGGTTTTCGGCATAAGTATCAAAGCGCACTCCCAAATGGGCTTGGAATTTGCCAAGCGCTTCCATAAGTCCTAGTGTACCAGCACTAATCATTTCTTGCAATTCAATATGTTGTGGTAGTTTATTTTTTAGACGCAAGGCCAGATAGCGTATTTTGGGCGCATAATGGCGTACAATGGCTTCTTGTTCCATGGGCGCAAAATCAGCCCAAGCCATAGCGCCTGACTCCATCTCTTCCCAAGGTGAGAGGGGCTTTTTTTGTATAGTTTTTTCGCTCATGGTGCTTCCTTGTTTCTTTAGTCTTTTGTATTAATTTTATTGAAAAAGTAAGCGCTTCCAGAAAAATTTAATATTGCCGTCCACTTGTTTTGCCGCTTCCCATTCGGTCATGGTTTCTGCCGCTAATTGTATGGCTTTGGCAGCAGGAGAATTTGATTCATTAACGCATAAAGGCAGCTGGCGTACCACCGATTGGCGCATAACAGTATCGCGTGGAATAATGCCCACAAGGTCTAAAGAAACGCCGCTCAAAAAATGTT
This sequence comes from uncultured Desulfovibrionaceae bacterium, assembly GCA_964369505.1. Lineage (GTDB taxonomy): Bacteria > Desulfobacterota > Desulfovibrionia > Desulfovibrionales > Desulfovibrionaceae > CAYJAD01. The sequence continues at coordinate 3,157 of CAYJGS010000029.1, forward strand.
CGCAAGCTTGGTGCAAACGTCCAAAAACATTTTTTGCCATGCGCATATCGTGCGCCATATTTATCAAAACTTTAAAGCGTTCAACGCCATGCGTATTTTTTAGAACTTTGATGAGCGCATAGGCATCGGTTAAGGATGTGGGCTCAGGGGTAAGCACTACCAGGCGCTCTTGGGCTGCAAGGTTGAAATACAAAACATTGTCGTTGATACCGGCTCCTGTATCCACCAGCAAAAAATCGATTTCTTGCTCAAGCACATCCATAGCTTCCAAAAGTTCAAGTTTTTGCCCTGTGTCTAAGGCCAACATTTCGCTCATGCCAGAAGAAGCCGGCAAAATGGAAAAACCATAAGGTGTTGGAAAAAGGATGTCTTTAATATCTGCCCCTTCGTGGAAGAGGTGAAAAAGATTTTTTGGCGGGGTTAAGCCAAGTACCACGTCCACATTGGCAAGACCTAAGTCTGCATCCAAAAGCACCACGCGTTTGCCAAGCTTTACAAGCTCCACGGCTAAATTCACCGAGAGGTTGGTCTTGCCAACGCCACCTTTTCCGGAGGTGATGGAAACAACTAAGGGGAAAGATTCTTGCATAACAACTCCTGACCTTTATATTACTTATTCTGGCTATTTGTGCCAGGTAACTGTCTTTTAAAAATAAGGCGCCATAAAAGCGATTCGCTGGCTGTTGTAAGGCTATCGCGCAGCTCTGCACCATACGATATGGCCGATACGGGTATATTGCAGGCGGCACCTGCATTGACAATGGAACCATATGATGCGGCTTCGTCAATTTTTGCCCAGACAATGCTTCCGGCTCCGCGCGGCGCATAACGATTTAAAAATGCGGTAAGCTGTGCACCGTCGTAGGTGGGCGATAAGACCACGTGTGTGGCTTGATTACCTGTGACATTTTCACCAAGGCCCAGCCTGTCATAAGTTTGACTGAGCTGTTCTTTAGCACTTAAACCCACGGTATCCACAAAAATTTTATCCATATGCGCATAGGCTACCAAGGTTTTTTCCATGCTTTGGGCATCGCGTGCTTCGGCATAAGAAAAATCAGACAATTCTGCCCAGTGGCGTAAAATAAGCCTGCCATTGCCGCGGTGGCAATCGGCATTAATAAAAGCTATGCGCAAGTTAGAATCTTTTGCACGTAATTGCAAAGCCATGCGCAAAGCCGTTGTGGTTTTGCCAGCGCCATAGGGACCTGCAAAGATATGCACACGCTGTGTCCAATTTTCAAGATTCCAGGGCAGCACCGGCACCAATTCGCTTAATGATTCAAGTACTGAAGCACCGGGAGCGGCTAAAAGGCGGCGGTATAATTCCAAAGCCACCACATCGCTAACCCCTTCGCGTTGCAAGTATTCCAAGGCTACGCGTTGGCGTGGCGTTAATCTTTCCAATTGGATAGAAGGTTTCATAAGGGCAAAAAGGTGTTCTTTTATTTGCAACCATTCTTTGTGCCATTCATTCCATCCGGCAGGTGTGCCGCTTTGTGCCATACCTTGATTGCCAACATAGGCATCTTGGTGTTTGCTCAAAGCTTCTGCAGCAAGGCGTGTCACTGCATTGACATGGTCCTTTGAAGGTTTTTTTCCGCTTATGGTGGCGGTATCTTCGGGTAGATGCATGTCACCTTGCAGGCCATTTGCTCTTTCAATGCCGGCTGTGACTTCATGCAGGCGCACCCCCCCTTTGCGGAAGCTGCGACTACTTAAAATAACCGCTTCGGGCCCCAGCTCATTTTTTATTTGTGCGAGCACTTCTTGAGTGCTGTTGCCGGTATATGTTTTTACATGCATTATTCAATCCCCACTATGCCCACAGATTGTAAATGGATATCCGGTGGTATTTCAGCTTGTGAGATAACCGGCACCGAGGGCAAAAAGCGCGTGATAAGTTGTGCCAAGTGCGGGCGGATAATGGGCGAAGCCAAGAGTACGGGCTGCCCTTCGGCCATAACCGCGTTTTCCACAGCATTGTTTACGCTTTGAATAAGTTTTTGTGCCATGGCCGGATTGAGCGACAAAAAGCTGCCGCCGTCGGTTTGGCGTATGCCTTCTTGTACGGCACGTTCGGCATTTTGGTCTAGTGTTAAAACAGCCAATCCGCCGGTGCTGTCCATATAAGGACGCACGATGGAACGAGAAAGTTTCTCGCGTACATATTCTGCTAACATATCGGCTTGTTTTACACCAGAGCCAAAATCGCCAAGAGTTTCCACTATGGTAAGCATGTCGCGTATGGTGACATTTTCGCGCACAAGTATTTGTAATACTTTTTGCACAACACCCAAGGGCAATATGCCGGGCACGAGCTCTTCCACAGCCTTGGGTGAAGATTTAGCCAAGGTGTCAAGCAAGCCTTGAACAGTTTGGCGGTCTAAGAAATCTGCCAAATATTTGCGGAATACTTCAGTTAAGTGTGTTGCAATAACGGTTGCCGGGTCAACAACTGTGTATCCTGCTAACGTTGCTTCTTCGCGCTGAGCTTCAGGTATCCAAAGGGCTGGCAAGTTAAAGGCCGGTTCGCGAGTTTCTATGCCGCTTATCTTGGTGGTCACATTGCCAGGGTCCATGGCCAAGAAGTGGTTGACCAATATTTCAGCAGAGGCCACTTGGTTGCCCTTAATGAGCAAAGCATATTGACCGGGCTTTAACTGTAAGTTGTCGCGCAAATGCAAGGCTGGAATAACCACGCCCATATCCAGAGCAAATTGACGGCGTATGGAGCGTATGCGCGAGAGCAAGTTGCCGTTTTGGTTTTCATCCACAAGAGGAATGAGTCCATAACCCACTTCAAGTTCAAGAGTATCAAGGGGTAAAAGAGCTTGCACTTCTTCTGGAGTGTCAGCTGTGGCGCTGGCTTTGGCTTTCTTTTGCGCCTTGGCCTTTTCTTCCTCTTCTTCTTCATCTCGCGCTGTCAAGCGAGCAGCCACAAAGCAACCAGCAGAAAGCAGAAGGAATGGTATGGTAGGCAAACCGGGCACTATGGCAAATATTAAAAGTACTAAGGAAACCATTTGCAAAGCGCGGGTATTAAAGGTGAGCTGTGCCATAAATTCTTCGCCCATTTTGGCTTCGGCAGCTGCGCGAGATACCAAGAGACCTGTGCCCGTGGACACAAGAATGGATGGAATGGTAGACACAAGACCATCACCTATGGTTAGGAGCGAATACGTGGTAAGAGCTGTATCCCAAGCCATATCTTTTTGCACCACACCAATGACTATACCACCGATAAGGTTGATCATGGTGATGAGCATGCCGGCATTAACGTCACCAGAAACGAATTTACAAGCACCGTCCATGGCGCCGTAAAAGTCAGCTTCTTTGCGCAAAGTTTCGCGGCGTTCTGTGGCTTCTTTTGCGTCCAAGGTAAAGCGGGCGGCTACTTCGGCAATACGTGTGGTACCGGAAGTGATAACGGTTTTATTCAAGATAAAAAGAATCATAAAGATAACGGCACCAACCACATAGCTACCACCCACCACAAATTCACCAAAGGCGCGGATGATGGAACCTGCCGCTTCAACACCCTTATCGCCATTGAGTAAAATAAGTCGTGTGGAAGAAACGTTTAAGGCAAGGCGCAATAGGGTTGTGACCAAGAGCAATGAAGGAAATATGGAAAATTCTAAAGGAGATGTCATGAACATGGTGGTGATGAGCACAAGTAAAGATATGGATATGCTCACGCACAGCATGATGTCTAAGAAAAATGTGGGCAGTGGTATGAGCATCATGAACAAAATAAGCACAACGCCACCGGCCAACAAAAAGTCACCTTGTTTGGCAAAACGTTCATAATCTAAATTTGGTAGTGATCCTGCCATGATTCTGACACCTCTTTGCGCACTGTTTTATAACTGGTGCGCCGTTAATTTTATTCTACTATCTAGGCATCTTACCTTTCATGCGCCAAATGCTGGCAAGGATGGATGCTGTGGCTTTGTACAAATCTTCGGGGATCATTTCCCCCACTTCTACACTCTTATACAAAGCCCGTGCCAAAGGCACATTTTCACGTAAAGGAACATTGTGTTCGCGAGCAATTTCTTTGATTTTTTCTGCCAAGTGGTCAGCGCCCTTGGCCACTACCATGGGGGCTGGTGCTTCCAGCACATTATAGCGCAAAGCCACGGCTATATGGGTTGGGTTTGTGACCACAACGTCTGCCTTTGGAATGTCTTGCATCATGCGCTGGGTTAAGACCTGCATCATTTTTTGTCTTTGTTTTTGCTTGATTTCTGGGTCGCCTTCGGCTTGTTTGCGTTCGTCCTTTACTTCGCTTTTGGTCATTTTTATACCTTCATTATAGGCATAACGGCTTTGCCACACGTCAAAAGCCGCAATGGCTGCCATGGGAATAAGCGTGTAATAGACCATGTGAAAACCGGTGTTGAGCATATAGGCCATAATGCCGGCCGGATCTTCATAAAACATGGGCAAGAAATTTTTGTATTCTTGGCGCAAAATAATAAAAGGCACAATGCCGATGACCGCGGCCATGAGTATGCTTTTGAGTAGGCGAAAAATGGTTTGCGGCGAAATAAGCATGTTCTTTAACGATTTAAAAACATTAAATCTTTCAAATTTTGGCTTAAAAACTTCTGTGGTCCAAAGCGATCCCACTTGCAAGCGCAAGCAAAGCCAAGCCGTAAAGCCAAGAAAAAGCAATATTGGCATGAGTATTTTTGCTAAATATATAGAAATCCAAATAAAAAGGCTGTACACAGTTTCTGAATCGGGTTGAAAATTGTTTGATATGGTTAAAAAATGGCGCAATAAGTTCATAATATCTAAGCCTATATGTTCTATCCAAAAATACAAGGCAAGTAGACCTGCCACAAGGCTTGTGAGCTTGCTCGCTTCTTGAGATTTGGGCACATTGCCTTTGCCGCGCTGTTTATTGACCTGTTTTGGGGTCGCTTCTTCTGTTCTGCTTGGATCTTCTTGTTTGCCAAACATGACGCACCTACCTGTTTAAAGGGCTTGTGAGGCGTAAAAGATTGGTGAAAAGATCGTCAAGTCCCACAATATAATGCTGCATGAATTCGGCTATGAGCAATAATATCATACCAAGAAAAAAGAATCCCGAACCGATTTTTATGGGAAAACCAATGTCCATAATATTTACTTGCGGAGCAGCACGACTTACCAAAGCCAAAGCAAGCTCTATGAAAAAAAGCGCCACAAGCACGGGGGCGGCAATGCGAATGGCAATGACAAACATATCTGCCGAAAGTTTGATCACTTCATCAAGCAACATTTCACTGAGCACCAATCCGCCGGCCGGAACAGCTTTAAATGTTAAGGCAAAAGCTTGCAATAGATATAAATGCCCGTCAAGAGTCAAAAAGGTAAGCAAAGCCACCATCCAGATAAAAAATGCCGTAATGCCCGTTTGGTTGCCCGTCATGGGGTCTGCAAAGCTTATCATGGTAAAGCCCATTTGAAAGCCAAAAAGCTCGCCCCCTGCTTGAATACCCATGAAAACAAAGTTGACACACATGCCAAGCAAAAGCCCCAATATGGCTTCACCCATTAAGAGCAAGGCTACATCCATGGGATGAGCCGGCATAAGGTTGCCCGGAATGGAAAGATTTGGCCATATGCCAAGGGTTATAACTATGGTGGCCGCGGCCTTCACCTGATTGGGTATGCGCTCTGACGAAAATATGGGCATCATAAACATAATTATGCTCACGCGCATGATGGTGAGCAAAAAGCTCAAAATGGTATCAGGTGAAAGATTAAAAATATCCATGTGCTAAACCTTGCAAATTATAGGCCAAAGTGCAAGTAAAAATGGTGATTTTTTCAAGATTTTTTTGAGATTTTTGCTTATGTGGCTATTGCCTTTATTTAGTTTTTCTGGGGGGAACTTTCCCCTAAAGGGACAAGTGCTAGCGCCAAAAAGTTCCCCCCAGACCCCTCTCAAAACGTGCTTATTACTTAGTTTTTTGAAATGTGTAAGCAGGAATGAAAATATAATATTCTAAAAAATAAACATTATATTTATTGCTGAGTAGGGGCAATAACTACATTTGCTTATAATGTTAAATCCGGCATGCACAAACTAAACAAGGTGCACAAGCATGCTTAAAAAGCCATGCTTGCACACCTTGTTGACAGTATATTTTACGCTTACTAGGACTTAGTGGTAGTGGGAATATATTTCTCTGCTTTTTCGCTCAAGCTGCCCACGGCTTCGTCAAATTCTTTTTGCAAAGATTCCATAAGTTCACGCACAGACATGATGCGGTCTACTCTAAAAACATTAGACCCGCAAAACGCAAAACCGCGCTCAAGGTTGCCTCGCATGGCGCTGATAAGGGCCATGGCAATGCAATAGGCCGTTTTCTCTTGTTCGCAAGTATGGAGGCATTTAAAAGCGCATTTAAAGGGTTTTTTATCGCCGCTGCGCATGGATTCAATAAAGGGATTGAGCAAAGCGCGGCCGGGCATACCCACAGGGCTTTTAATAATGGTGATATCTTCTTCTTTAGCGTCTACAAAGCTTTGCTTAAAGCGCATATCGGCATCGCATTCGTGGGTGGCCACAAAGCGTGTACCCATTTGCACGCCGGAAGCGCCAAGATCTAAAAAATGCTTGATATCAGCACCGGAATAGACGCCACCGGCTGCGATAACAGGTACGGCACGACCATGGGCATCTTCAAGGGCCTTGGCAACATCTACCACTTCAGGAATGAGTTTTTCCAAGGCATGATTGGGATCGGTGATTTCTTCGGCTTTAAAGCCCAAGTGTCCCCCGGCTTTGGGGCCTTCTACCACAAAGGCATCTGGCACATAGTCTGCGCGAGCTATCCATTTTCTGGCAATGACAGAAGCGCCTCTGGCAGAAGAAACAATGGGCACAAGCTTGGTGCGGAATTCTTCTTTTTTCTGTTCGCATGTTTCGCGAAAAATCTTAGGCAATTCTAAAGGAAGACCTGCGCCGGAAAAAATAATATCGGCACGATTTTCAATGGTAGCTTTGACCATTTCTTTAAAAATAGTCATGGCCACCATGATATTTACACCCAAAATGCCAGAGGTTTGCTGGCGAGCTTTGGTAAGTTCGTCTCGTAAAGCGCGTAAATTCGCTTCAAGGGGATTTTTTACTATGTCAGGTTCTCTCATGCCAATCATAACAGCGGCAATAACGCCTATACCGCCTTGGTTGGCCACGGCAGAAGCAAGCCCAGAAAGAGATATGCCAACACCCATGCCGCCTTGGATTATAGGCATTTTGGCGGTAATATCTCCAATGTGTAAAGCAGGTAAGCTCATTTTTTTCTCCAGAAAATTTGTGCACGAAATCGTGCCTTTAATACTGTACACACTATTTTAGTGTTTTGGCAGTTTCTAAAATTCCACTGCAAAAGTATTTTAAAAAAAATAATAGTGTAAATCTTTAAAGTCGGAACATTAGCCTAAATAAAATAAATGAGCAATACTTCTTTTTGTGTCCAAAAAGTAAAGTTTTAGCGCCGAATATAGGCTTTATTGGTTCTTTTTAATAGATAAAATGCCACAATAAACGTGAGAGCTTCACTTAAAGGTAAAGAAAGGGCAATGCCTGTATAACCAAAGAAAGGGGGTAAGGCTATAAGAAATATCATAGGAAGTACTAGGGTGCGCAGTAAAGCCACTATGCCGGAACAAGCAGCCTGCATACGCCCTGTAAAATAGGATGTTAAAACAATATTTATGCCGCAAAAAAGAAACATGAATCGTGAATAATACATAAAATCTAAAGCAATATTAGCGCTTTCTTTGGCGCTTGGTAAAAAAAGATCGATGAGATAATGGGGCATAAAACTTACGACAAAAAAGCACAGCAAACCAATGCAGAATACGGAGATACTAGCCGTTTGCAAAAGACTTTCACTGCGTCTATACAGCTTGCAAGCATGATTGGCGCTCACAAGGGGGCTTAAAGAATCGCTTAGACCAAAACACAGCACAAGGCAAAACCAATTTATATAACTGACCACAGTAAATGCGGCGACACCTTTAGCGCCTATTAGTTGCATCATAGTGATATTTATTAAAATTATTACAGTGCCTGTGCTTATTTCATTGATCATTTCAGAAATGCCATTCCACATGGCTTTAAAAATCTCACTCCAAGCGCCTATAACTTTTGTAAAATATAAACGACGGCTTTTTTTAGAGAAAAAATAACCGACAATAAAAATAATGCCGGCGCTGCTATAGCCAAATCCTGTGGCTAAAGCTGCACCCAAAAGCCCCATATTCCATTGCGCAATAAAAAGATAATCCAAGATCATATTCACAAAAGCTGTGACAATAAGCCCGGAAGCGGCTAAATTGGGTCTTTCGTCCACACGTAAAAAATACGAAAGCAAAAAGGTTAAGAGCATAATGGGAAAGAAATACGAAGCCGTGCGTAAATAGGTTACTGCATACGGCATGAGTGTGGCATCTGCTCCGAGCAAACCTGCAACGATTTCTGGCGTTATGGCGCAAGGCATGGTGAATAATATACCAAAAATAGCCACAGCCACATGGCTTTTGGTAAAAATGGCATTGGCTTCTTCATGTTGGCGGTGCGCTAAATAGGCGGCACAGCGCACACTGGATCCGGATGCAATGGCAATGCCCACACCAAAAAACAGAGAAAATATCGGCCAAACAATATTTATAGCAGCCAAGGCCATGGAACCGATATAGCGCCCCACAAATATGCCGTCCACAATGCCTGCGCTGGACATGAATAAGAAAGATAAGGTCCAAGGCAGACTGTAGCGAAAAAATGTGGCCACAATGGGCGCGCGCAACATATCTGTTTTATGTGGTGAAGGCATACGTTTCCATGAGCCAAACATAAAAGGCTCTTTTGCACCAAAGTACCAAAGAGCCTTAAGGAATGGTTGTTTGTATAAAATTAATAAGCTTTTATGTATTCATCCAGACTTTCGGCAGAGCAATTTTTACTCACCCAAAAAGCCGCAGCCCAGACCATAAGCGCTGTTGCTTGAGTATCGTCTAAGTGTTTGATTTTTGCTTCAAGCGGTGCTTTGGCTGCCCCATGCCGTAAGTGCACATTGCCCACATCGCACGCATCGTTAACGCGCAAAAGCAAATAGGACAAGCGGGTATGGTCTGGCAAAAGTTTTAAATCTTTATGGGCTTCGACAATGGTTTTTAGTTCGGCAGCAGAAAATGTGCTTTTTATGGAAGCAATGGCCCGAAAAAACGTGTCAACAGCCCAAGGCAAGATAAACTCTGCCCCAGCACTCTTGGTGCGGAAATAATCTTTGAGCCAACGTTCTTGATCAGTACTGATGCGAGCGGCTACCTGTGGCATTGTGTACCCCTTACGAAAGGTTTTGGGTTTCAGTATGACTGAAAAAGCCCATGAATGCATACAGTATATACGAAAGCAAAAAGAATTTCAATAAAAAATCTAGAAAATATCTTGCATACCGTAAAGCCTTCCAGCTTTTTGACCAGAAAGCCACTTGGCAGCGCGTAAAGCGCCTTGGGCAAATGTCTCGCGCGAATGGGATTGGTGAGTCACTTCAATGCGTTCGCCAGGTCCCATAAAATACATGGTATGCACGCCCACCACATCGCCGCCGCGTATGGTTTGTATGCCTATTTCTTCTTTTTTACGGGCACCGATAATGCCTTCGCGGTGATAGCAAGCCACATCGTTAAGTTCCCATTCTTTAGCCTCGGCTAAGCATTCAGCAAGTCGTAAAGCTGTACCGCTGGGCGAATCTTTTTTGCGATTGTGATGCAATTCTACCATTTCCACATCATAGGCATCGCCTAATTTCTTTACAAGTTCCGGCAAAACTTGCAAAAGCACATTAACACCAATGCTCATATTAGGCGCCCAAAAAATAGGTGCTTTTGTGGCAAGTTCGGCTAAGTCCTTTTTTTGTTCGTCGGTAAAGCCGGTGGTGCCAATAACCAAGGAAGCGCCATGTTCCGCAACTTCTTTGGCCAAATTAAGGCTGGCTTCAGGCGAAGTAAAATCAATAATAACAGGATTCTTAGCTTGAACTTGTAAGTTCGCAAGGTTTGTGCCCGTGGGAAGGCTGTCTGCAACAAGCTTTTGTACATGCTCTTGCCTTTCCATAAGGCCCACCAGTTCGCAAGCAGGATCGTTTATAGTTAGTTCCACAAGGGTTTTGCCCATACGTCCAAGAGCTCCGGTGATAATGATAGGTGTTGCCATGATATGTCCTTTTAAAATAATGTACCTTGTTGGTTGTTTGAAAATTGTATGTTTTTTTGCTCAGAAACATCTTTTGCGCTTTGTTCACAATATGCCAAAAATGTAGCTTCGTCCAATATGCTTATGCCAAGAGCTTCGGCTTTTTCTTTTTTACTGCCAGCCTTTTCACCTACTACCAAATAATCAAGCTTTTTGTTTACACTGCCAAGTATTTCGGCACCGGCTTGTATGGCAAGTTCTGTAGCTTTACCGCGCGGCATGGCCAATGTGCCCGTAAAAAGAATTTTTTTACCGCTTAAAGGTGTTTGCACTGCGCTTTGTGCTGCATCAGTATTGCTTGTCTCTTGCCTTGGGTCAAGCCCCAATTCCCTAAAGCGCTTGAGCAATTCTTGATTTTTTTCACTGGCAAAAAAAGCCTGAATAGAGCTTGCCACCTCTGGACCCACGTCCGGTAAAGCCATAAGTTCTTCGTGCGATGCTTGGCCAAGGGCTGTTATGGTATGGAAATGCTTAGCAAGTAATCTTGCCGTTTGTTCGCCCACATGGCGTATGCCAAGGGCAGAGATGAGGCGCGTAAGGCTTGCTTCGTGCTTGGCTTTGGCAAAGGCGTCCACAAATTTTTGAGCTAGCGTTTCGCCCATGCGTTCAAAAAGCAAGAGCTCATCCACACGCAAAGTAAAAAGATCTGCCGGTGTGCGCACGCGTTTGGCCTCTACCAATTGTTCAATCCATTTTTGCCCAATGCCTTGAATATCAAGGCCGGCCTTGGACACAAAATGCTTAATGCTTTGCATGCGCACCGCGGGGCAAGAAAGATTTTCACAGCGCCATGCCACTTGCCCTGTTTCGCGCGCGGCCTGCTCTCCACAAACAGGGCATTGTTTTGGAAAAATAAAAGGAGCAGCTTCTTTGGGGCGCAATTCGGGCACAAAACTCACCACTTCAGGAATAACATCGCCGGCACGCTGTACTATAACAGTATCGCCAATGCGCACGTCTTTGGCTTGTAATTCGTCTTCATTGTGCAACGTGGCCTTGCTTACAGTAACACCACCCACACTCACAGGCTCAAGTACAGCCACAGGTGTTAAAACTCCCGTGCGCCCCACTTGTATGTCTATGTCTAGCAGCTTTGTTTGCACTTGCATGGCCGGAAATTTAAAAGCCACAGCAAAGCGCGGCGCTCTGGCCGTGTAACCTAAAGCAGCTTGCGCAGCCAAATTATTCACCTTAATAACCGCACCATCAATTTCCATGGCATAGCTTTCGCGCCCTTCTTGCACGCTTTGCACATAGTCCATAACTTCTTGCGCCTTGGTGCACACTTTGCCCCCAGGCGGTGTAGCAAAGCCCCATGCTTGTAATTGCTGCATGATTTGGCTGTGTTCTTGCCATAATTGCGCATCGTATGCGCCAAGGCTATAGGCCAAAAAGCGTAAAGGGCGCGTGGCTGTTATGCTGGTATCTAATTGGCGCACCGCTCCTGCTGCGGCATTGCGAGGATTGGCAAAACTTTTTTGCCCGGCTAAATCTTGTTTAGCATTAAGTTCCACAAAATCTTTTTTGAAAATAACCACTTCGCCGCGTATTTCTATATATGCGGGGGCTGGATTTTCTGTACTGCCTTGCAGACGCAAGGGTATGTTTTTTATGGTGCGCACAGCTTCTGTGACCACTTCACCCATGTGCCCATCGCCGCGAGTGAGTGCCCGTATAAACTTTCCGTCTTCGTACACCAATTCAATGGCAAGGCCGTCAAGCTTTGGATCGCACCAAAAAATTTCTCGGCTTTCGGGTAGGGCACGGTGCATTCTTTGCAACCAATCTTGCCAGTCTTTGGCATTGAAAACATTATCAAGGCCATACATTTGCTGTGTATGAGCATGCTTTTCCAGCCAAGGCAATACGGCACCGCCCACGCGCGTGGTGGGAGAGTGCGGCATTTTATATTCAGGGAAAGCTTCTTCAAGTGTCAGCAAACGCGCAAAAAGTGCGTCATAGTCTGCATCACTGATGCTTGGTGCGTCAAGCGTGTGGTATTTATGATTATGTTCTTCAAGCTCGGCTGTTAATTTTTCTATTTCGG
>CAYJGS010000030.1:0-15460 GCA_964369505.1 uncultured Desulfovibrionaceae bacterium
TGTGAACAAAAAAGTGTTCCCCCAGACCCCCTCCAAAAAAAACTTTAATGGCGGCGATAGATTATCCCAAAAGTGCAAACTTTGCCGCATCTAAGATTTTCAAAAATTTCTATTAATACAACGTTTTTAAGGTCTGAAAATTCACTTTTTGAACTTTTCGTCAAGATATTACAGAGCATTTTTATAATACGGGGTTTGTCATCAAGCTGACGCTGATTTAATCAGTGTCTTATGATTTTTGAGCTGCTTTTGCCGCTTGTATCGCTTGATTTTTTTGCCAAATGCGAAAATGACACAAAGCCATAAAACCGTGTCCAAAGGCATATATGGCAAGAGCCACAGCCGTATATCTATGCCAGTGCAAAAAATCAACGGAAAAGCTGGGAGAGCTTCCCCAAAGCATATACCAGATAAAACCTAAAAAGACTGTTAAGAAAAAACAAACAAAACCTATACCCTGAATAACACCGGGTAAACCGCCAGGGCGTGGTGCCGGAATGTTACCTTGGCTGATTTTTTCTATATCCTTACGCAACTGCCCTATATCGCCCCATAAGTAGGGGAAAAAATAGCGAAAACCACGCCTAGAAAAACTCACATATAAAAAAACGCAAATAAAGGGCACAAGCATAAGGCCAAGCTCAATATGCCATGCGTCAAAGAAGGGCTCGCGAAACCATTTTAAAAGCTGGGCGGTAACAGCAAATATGGCCAGCACATGCCAAATGCGGATAAATGGGGTTTGGAAAAAACCGAAAAATTTCCAAAGAAGCGAAACTTGCGTGAACATGTTGTAATCCTCCTAAAAAAACGTAAAAGGGGACATTATATCGCTCAAATTTCAAAGTTTATGGTATATGTTTAAATAAATCTGCCTTTGTGTCAAGGAACACAATGCGTGCGCCCTATGCAAAAGCTTCACCTATTCTTAATTTTTGGTCACATTAACTGCTGTCAACGCTCCATTGGATCTCAAATTAGTCAAAAAATCTTATATGATTCAAAGCAATAACCACAGCATTATTTTTTATGCACAGCCTTTGTTTGAGCAAAAAGGGATGCCTCAAAATTAATGCGTCGTTGATAGGCTAGGCCGTCCAGAGTAAGCCCCACAGAAAGCATGGTGGCGGCTAAAATTTCTAAAGCTGCCGCAAGGATAGCCGACGGAAACTTGTCCACAAGGCCTGTTTCCATATATTCAAAAACTACAGGAATGCCGAGCAATAAACCCATAAGGGCAAAAAGCACGCTTAAACTTGTAAAAAACAACAAGGGGCGATAGTAACGAACCACGCGGAAAATGGTGAGTAAAACACGCATGCCGTCGTGTAAGGTGCTGAGTTTAGAAAAACTTCCTGCAGGTCTGTCCACATAACGGATGGGGATTTCCAAACAACGAAAACGTGCTTGAGCAGCAAAAATACTGATATCCGTCTCGATTTGAAAGCCTTCCACAATCAAAGGGTAGGTGCGCACCAAGGCACGGCTTAAAGCCCTATAGCCTGTCATAGTGTCTACTATATTGGATCGCCCAAGAATATTCACAAGCTTTGTCACAATACTATTGCCCATATTGTGCATGGGGCGAGTATTTTCTCGCGCATAATCACCGCCAGACAACCTATCGCCAATAACCATATCCGCATGCCCCTGCAAAACAGGCAAGACCATTTCTGCTGCCTGATCTGCAGGATAGGTACAATCGGCATCGGCGAGTAAATACACTTCTGCATCAATTTCTAAAAAAGCACGGCGTACCGCATTTCCCTTGCCTTGGCGCCCTTCAAAAATCACCGCGCCCGAAATACCAAAATCTTCCAGCGCTTTTTTTGCAAGCGCTTGCGTATCGTCAGAAGAATTATTGTCTACCACATAAATACGCGCATAAGGCAAAGCCTCATGAAAACTGCGCATGGTGGCAACAACTGTTAAGCTTTCATTATAAGCTGGCAATATTATGGCTATATCTTTTTGCTGCTCTTGCGATATTTCCATATTTTTTTGAGCAATATTTTCTGACATATTTTCCTCTGCAGTAAAGTATGCCAACTCATAGCGCAAAAAAAAAATTTAGCAAAGCCCTTTACAAGGCCAATTTATGCTTATCTTTAATATAGCAGTTCCGCTTGACATTTGTAATATCAAGCTCTTAAAGGCACGCATTGCTTCGGCGTTAAACGTGCAAGTAAATTGCACTTACGCCTCAGCGGCGGTCGCCTGCTTTCGCAGTCGACATGGCAATTCCAAGTGGAATTACTATAACAACTCCGCCATGAATTTGTACATTCAAAACGAAAAAGGCGCAGAACAATTTTTCTTGTAATTAATAAAGACACATTTTTGTGCGAGTAAACACTTGCTTTTTGGCAGCATTTAACAATCTAATATTATAGAATATATTTTTTTTACTTGCAAAAATTCGCCTTTTAGCGCATTGTGCGCCACTCAAACACCACCCACATTGGTGGAAGATATTTAAGGGAGTACCTTATGACCCGTAAAGACCGCACCGAGGGTATATACAGCCGCAGAGAAGTGCTTGACGAGAGTGAGCGCCGGCAATATTGCCTCATCCAGCTTAAAGATTTGCTTTCTTATGCGTACCGCTATTCTGAAGATGTAAAAAAACGCTTTGACCGCGCGCAATTTAATGTAGAAAAATTTAAAACCCTTTCAGACATTAAGCATATCCCCATTTTAAAGAAAAAAGAACTCATATTCTTACAATCCATGGGGCCGCGCCTTGGCGGACTTCTTACCAAAGATATTGGCGACTTAAAACGTATCTTCCTTTCTCCCGGCCCTATTTTTGATCCCGAAGACAGAGGGGATGATTATTGGGGCTATACCGAAGCTTTTTACGCCACAGGCTACCGCCCGGGTGATGCCGTGCAGGTGACATTTAACTATCACCTTTCACCGGCAGGGCTTATGTTTGAAGAGCCTTTGCGCAACCTTGGTTGTGCCGTTATTCCTGCAGGGCCTTCCGATGCATCTACGCAGCTGGATATTATGCAAAAGCTACGCGTTTCCGGTTATGTGGGAACACCAAGTTACCTTATGCACTTGGCACAAAAAGCAGAAGAAAAAGGCCTGAACTTACGCAAAGACCTTTTCCTTGAAGTGGGCTTTGTCACCGGTGAGCGCCTTTCGGAAAAAATGCGTAATCAACTAGAAAAGAAATACGATTTGCTTTTACGTCAAGGCTACGGCACCGCTGATGTGGGCTGCATTGGCTATGAATGCTTCCACAAAACAGGGTTGCACATTGCCAACCGTTGCTATGTGGAAATTTGCCACCCAGATACCGGCATACCCTTAAAAGACGGCGAAGTGGGCGAAATTGTGGTAACGGCCTTTAATAAAACATATCCGCTCATCCGCCTTGCCACCGGTGACCTTTCATATATTGACCGCTCGCCTTGCGCTTGTGGACGCACCAACCCGCGCCTTGGCGCCATTGTGGGTCGCGTAGATACCACAGCTCGCATTAAGGGCATGTTTGTATATCCACATCAAGTGGAACAAGTTATGAGCCATTTTGATGAAATCAAGCGTTGGCAAATTGAAGTGACCAACCCCGGCGGTATTGACGAAATGGTTCTATATGTGGAATCAAGTGACTTCACACGCGAAGAAGAAATGTTGCACCAATTCCGCGAAAAAATTAAATTGCGCCCAACACTTAAGGTGTTGACGCCTGGCAGCTTGCCGCCGCAGATACGGCCTATAGAAGACAAGCGCCAATGGGATTGATAATTCGTTGAAAAAGGGCAATCTGCTGCGATTAAATCCGCTCGAGGCGGCGGGTAAGATTCACGTGGAAACAAGTTCCACGTGCCGCCTTGCTTGCTCGATAGCTCGCTAACGCTCGAGCCTCCCGGCGGGTTAGGGAAAATTGAAAGAAGGTAATCTGCTTATGTATGTCTGTATACACAGCGCACCTTGGATTGAGCAACTTCCTTGCATCTTACCCTTTTTGAACGAATTATCCAAAATATAAGGGTAATGTGCTTTTGTTGAAAAAAGAGTGAACACCTCTTTGCCCAAGTTTAAAAAACATAGATTGCCCCTTTATGCAAAGCACGAGCCCCGTCATTATTAAGCGCAAGGGACGATACCACCAGCTTATTTGCAAGACATTGGCTCGCCTTTGTCATTGCGAGAAAATGCGCTGAAAGGGTGGCATATTGTGACAGAATTCATAGCGCATTTTCGTGGCAATCCATGCCTTTTAAACTTTGGTAAAGGATTGTTAAAATATATGAATTGCCGTGTCGTTGTAATTGATGAAGAGGATGCTTAGCTTTGCAATGCATTCTTTAAATTAGATAGACGTTGACCGTCATACAATAATACAAAATTATGGCCACAGAAATTGAAAGAAAATTCCTTGTTATTGGTAAGCCTTGGCTAGAAAACCATATACAAGGAACAGCATATACCCAAGGGTATTTAAGCACAGATCCTGAGCGTGTTGTGCGGGTGCGCGTAGCTGCGCAAAAGGGTTATTTGACCATTAAGGCCAAAGCCAGTGCTATGACATGTGCGGAATACGAATACGAAATTCCCCCTGACGAAGCGAAAGCACTTTTAGAAACTTTGGCTTTAAAGCCTTATATTGAAAAAATACGCTACAAAATTCCCCATGGTTCGCACATATGGGACGTAGACATTTTTTCAGGGGCAAATACCGGTTTGGTCTTGGCAGAAATTGAACTTACACACGAAGACGAAGCATTTACAAAACCCCAATGGCTTGGAGATGAAGTGACCAAGGACATGCGTTATAAAAACGCTAATCTTGTCACCCATCCCTTCAGCTCTTGGTAAGACTATTCAGAGGCATATCATGGCGCACAAAGGCCCACACATATCTATTTCACCTGACTATGTTGTTAATCGCATCTTACGCATCAATCGTAATGATTTTGAAGAATGGCCAGAATCTGTTCAAAGGCTTGCCATTGCCATTGCCGAAGAACTTTTTCTTGTGGCGTATAATCCTTTCATTGACGTGGAAGCTGTGC
This sequence comes from uncultured Desulfovibrionaceae bacterium, assembly GCA_964369505.1. GTDB lineage: Bacteria > Desulfobacterota > Desulfovibrionia > Desulfovibrionales > Desulfovibrionaceae > CAYJAD01. Next base: position 5,031 of record CAYJGS010000030.1, read on the forward strand.
GCCAAAGCGTGCAAAAGCGTTATGAAAATGAATCCCTTGCCCTTGCGCACCACTTTGCCACCAGCATAGGCGAAGGCATTACCATGTTTTGGTCTGCCCATGCGGCAGAAAAAGCCTTTAGAGAAGAACTCATCGAGGCCTTTAAAAAATTCATGCCCGCGGAATGCATACTCGAAAGGCCGGGAGCCTTGGTAGAAAACGCCACAGACGCCACAGACTTACGCATGGAATTGCCCCTTTGCGTCGTAGAGCCCGACAGCACAGAACAAGTGGCGGAGCTGGTGCGCCTTGCCAACGACAGAAAATTTGCGCTCATTCCTCGTGGTGGCGGCTCTGGCATGACCGGTGGCGCTGTACCTGCGCGCAAACGCACAGTTATTGTGGTGCTCACGCGCTTAACTCATATAGACTCCATTGATGTTGAAAATAAAATTGTTACCTGCCAGGCAGGCGTTCTCACTCACGAAGTTATTAAAGCTGCCAAAAAACACAAGCTCTTCTTTTCTGTGGATCCTGCTTCAAAGCTTGCCTCAACCATAGGCGGCAATATTGCCGAAAATGCCGGCGGCCCTTGCGCTTTTGAATATGGCACCACCCTTGATAATCTGCTCTGGTGGCGCATGGTAACCCCCACAGGCGAAATCATTACCGTAGAACGCAAAGATCACCCACGCCATAAATTACTGGCTCACGAAATAGCCACATTTGAAGTAAAAGATATTTCGGGCGGCGTGCGCAGCGTTGTCAACTTGCGCGGCGACGAAGTGCGCCTTACAGGTCTTGGCAAAGACGTTACCAACAAGGCTCTTGGTGGGCTTCCCGGCTTACAAAAAGAAGGTGTGGACGGCATTATCACCGAAGCTTCGTTTATTTTGCACAGCGAACCCTTGCATTCGCGCGTTATGGTGCTGGAATTTTTTGGGCGTTCCATGCACACGGCTGCTGTGGTTATTGGCGAACTTGTGGCCTTACGCGATAAAGTGCGCGAAGAAGGCGACTATGCCAAACTCTCCGCTTTAGAAGAATTTAACGTTAAGTATGTTCAAGCTATTGAATACAAAAGAAAATCAGAAAAATATGAAGGCGATCCCATTTCGGTTATTATTTTGCAAGTGGACGGCGACGAACCCCATCTGCTCGACCAATGCGTAGAAGAAATTGTAGACGTGGTCACAAAGCAAGATATGGTGGACATTATAGTTGCCAGCGACGCTAAAGAAGCAGAAATTTTTTGGGAAGACAGACACCGCCTCTCAGCCATTGCCAAGCGTACTTCAGGCTTTAAAATCAATGAAGACGTGGTTATACCCATGGAGCGCATTCCTGATTTTGCGCTTTTCTTGGAGCAACTCAACCTAGAATGTGCAGCCCAATCTTTTCGCCATGCTTTACAATCTGTGGGAAGACTCTCTGGATTCCCTTTGGAAGATAAAGACGTAAACCGCGAATTTACCTATGCATCCAAGGCCGCACGCGGCGATATTTCTGCTGCTGATATCAGTGATGAAGAAATGTTTATGCGTTCCGTACTTTTTTTGAAAGATTTGTGCACAAAACACCCTCATCTTGAACGCAAAATCCAAACTATCATTGATTATATGCATAAAAGTCGCATTATTGTGGCAAGCCATATGCATGCGGGCGATGGCAATTGCCATGTGAACATTCCCGTAAACTCAAGCGACCACCACATGCTGCACGAAGCAGAACGCGTGGCCACGCGCGTTATGCAAACGGCTCAAGATATGGGCGGAGCTGTTTCCGGCGAACACGGCATTGGCATTACAAAAATTGCCTTTTTGCAACCAGAAAAAATGCAAGCATTGCGCGAATTTAAAGAGCGTGTTGACCCACGCGACATTTTAAACCCCGGTAAATTGGTACACAAAGAATTGCCGGTGCAACCTTTTACATTTTCGTTTAATGGGCTCATCAACGACATTCAAAATAGCGGTATTCCCGGTAAAGAACAGCTCATCGATCTGCTCTTGGCTGTACAAAACTGCACACGTTGCGGCAAATGTAAGCATGTATGTTCCATGGCCTATCCCGAACGTTCCATGCAATGGCACCCACGTAATAAAAACATGGTGCTTGGCATGCTGCTTGAAGCCATTTACTATTCTCAAGCTCACACAGGACGCTTAGACGAACGCTTGCTCGGCATTGCTCGTGATATTTTCGAGCATTGCACCAGTTGCGGTCGGTGTACGGCTGTATGCCCTGTAAAAATTCCTTCGGCACAGGTGGCGCTGACCTTACGCACCTTGCTTGAGCGCGAAGGTGCCGGCGGCCACCCCATAAAAGGTCGCGTGCTCCATTGGCTTGTGACTGAGCCACAACGTATTCCCAAAGCGGCCAAAATGGCCTCCTTGGGGCAAAAGACCCAAAATAAAATTTTAAGCTCCCTACCTGAAAGTTGGTATAAGCGTTTTAAAAGCCCCATGTTTGCAACAAAAGGGCCTAAAATCGGCTATACTAATATTTATGAATCTTTTAAGTTGCACCGCGGGCATATGTTTGTGCCTCAATTTGCAGAAACTCATGAAGACGAAATAGATCCACGTATTAAAGCTACTGTGCTGTACTTTCCAGGTTGTGGCGGCGGACTTTTTTATGACCGCATTGCCCAAGCATCGCTTATGCTTTTGCTAAAAGCCGGGCACCCTGTTGTTGTGCCGCCTCGCCATATATGTTGCGGTTATCCGCTTTTATCTGCCGGCATGGAAAAAACGCTCAAGCGCCATAGAGATGCTTCGCGCAAACTGCTTATGCAATTGGTGCAAGAAACACGCGATGCAGGATACGATGTGCGCTATATTGTCACCGCATGCGGCACCTGCATTGAAGGCATAGAGCACATGGACTTTCTTGATAAAGCCAAGCTCGAACACAAAGATGTCGTGCAGCTTACTCTACACAACATGCCACCAAAAGCCACACTTGACGGAGCACCGCGCTTATACCACGGCGCTTGCCATGCCGAATGGGCAGGAGAGCACAAAATTAAAGGCAGAGATAAATTGCTGCAAGCGCTACACAATTTCACCGGTGCCTCTTTTAACATATCGCCTGGCTGCTGCGGAGAATCGGGCATGGGCGCCATGACATCCCCTGAAATATACAATCTTTTACGCGAGCGCAAAAAGGGTAATTTAAAAGAGGCCCTTGCCCATTATGCAGGCCCTGTCATTGTGGGCTGCCCTTCTTGCAAAGTGGGCATTGGACGTGTGCTTTTAAGCTTAAACGATAAGCGCCCTGTACTGCACGTGAGTGAATGGCTTGCGCAACATATGGAAGGTTCGGAATGGCGCGAAAAGTTTAAAAAGCGTGTTAATGACTCGCGCGGGGCCATACGCACCATAAAAATGCCGTAACAGCTCCTTATGACTTGTGCGGTACGCCTTTATTGCGTCAGCAATGCTGCCGAGCGAAAAGGCACAAAAATCAGTCATTTGACGGGCAAGCAAAGCTCGCCCTATTCCTGATTTTTAGTCGCATTGACTGTCGTCAATGCTCCGTTTAAAGAAGCGCTTATTAAGTCAGCGCTTCTTTAAATTCAGAGTGTACTAATATGTTTTATTTGTAAAACATATGCATAAAGAATATAACAAACTATTATTACTACATTTTTTTTCATTGCATAGTATTTCTTTTGCATGTATGGTACCGCACCAGTTACAAAAATACTTTTGGGAATATAGGTAATTAAACTATATCCCTTATGGTTTACACATATGAATATAAAAACAATACTTAAAAATACCTTTGTAGGTTTGCTCGTGCTTGGTTTATTATCGGGCATTGTGGTCACTTTAGGCGTGGTGGGGCTTTTTTATTGGGCAGCGCAAGATTTGCCGGAAATGGATCGCATTGCCGACTTCCAACCTCCCATTGCCACCACTATTTTAGCACGTGACGGCTCTCCCCTTGGTAGCCTATATCACGAAAAGCGCTTTACTGTGCCCTTAGACCTTATGTCTCCCTATATTACCATGGCATTTTTAGCCGCAGAAGATGATGCCTTTTATAAACATGAAGGTATAGATCCCATAGCTATTTTACGTGCCGCCATAGTAAACTTTCAAAGCGGCAGAAGCACCCAAGGTGGCAGCACCATCACCCAACAAGTGGTAAAGCAGCTTTTGCTCACCCCAGAAAAGAGCTATAGGCGCAAAATAAAAGAAGCCATACTTGCCTATAGGCTTGAACAACAACTCAGCAAAGATCAAATCCTCACCACCTATTTGAACCAAATATTTTTAGGCCAACAAGCTTATGGAGTAGAAGCGGCCGCGCGTACCTATTTTGGTAAACACGCCACCGACATAACTTTGGCAGAAAGCGCTCTTTTGGCCGGTATGCCTCAAGCACCAAGCCGCTATAACCCTTTCCGGTATCCAAAATCGGCAAAGAACAGGCAATTATACGTGCTTGGTCGCTTGCGTGAACTGGATTGGATTACAGAAGAAGAATACAAACAGGCCGTGGATGAACCCTTGGTATATTGGACCATGCCCGAAAAGCAATTGGGCTCTGCCGGCTGGTATATGGAAGAAGTGCGTCGCCTGCTCATAGATTTTTTTACCGAAGAAAATCTTGCAAAAATGGGCATAAAAACACGTAAATACGGCTTGGATTATGTGTATGAATCAGGCCTTACCGTGACCACGGCCATGGATCCTGTACACCAAGAAGCCGCTGCCCAAGGTTTGCGCAAAGCTCTTGAAGCTTTAACAAAACGCCAAGGTTGGCGCGGCCCCATCAGGCATCTTGTAGCAGAAAAACGCACTGAATTTATTGAAAAAAAACAATTTTCACCTTATGATTTGGGCGGTGGACGCTGGGTAGAAGCCTTGGTAGGCAAAGTAAATAAAGACAGCGCTGACGTTTACTTGGGCAAAGGCTATGTGGGCACAGTGGGTGTGAAAAGCATGAGCTGGGCGCGCAAACCCAATCCAAGGGTTATTGCAGCCTATGCACCGGCCATAAAAGACGCTCGTAAAGTAGTAAAAGAAGGTGACGTTATTTGGGTTTCTTCACCACATTCTGTGCCCAAAGAAGTAAAAGAAAAAGACCAGATAGTCATAAAAGAAGCCACGTATGATCCGGGGCTTGTGGAAATTGGCAAGGCCATAGACTTAAACCTTGAACAAATGCCTGTGACACAAGGCGCCTTGGCCTCCATTGAGCCTGCCTCAGGCGATGTGGTAGCCCTTGTGGGTGGCTATAATTTTGGCGACAGCCATTTTAACCGTGCCACACAAGCCGAGCGGCAACCAGGTTCTGCCTTTAAGCCCATGGTGTATTCTGCAGCCATAGACCAAGGCTTTACAGCTTCAAGCATGTTGCTTGACGCACCATTTATATATGTGAATCCCTATACATACGAAGTTTGGGAGCCCGCTAACTACGAAAAAGATTTCAAAGGCCCCATTGAGTTATATAAAGCCCTTGCCCTTTCGCGTAATACCTGTACCGTGCGCATAGCGCAACAAATTGGCATAGATAGTGTTATTACCCGCGCCAAAGCCTTGGGGCTTGAACCACACTTTCCGGCAGAACTTTCAGTAAGCCTTGGTGCTGTGGCTGTATCGCCTTTAAATCTTACGCAAGCCTATACAGCCTTTGCCTATCAAGGCTGGGCTGCCAGGCCGCGCATAATCGTTTCCATTAAAGATGCCACAGGCAAAGAGATATATCACCAAAAACCGGAACATTGGCAGGCCATTACACCACAAAATGCCTATATAATGTCTTCACTGCTCAAAAAAGTTGTCACTTCAGGCACAGCCAGACGCGCCTTGGTGCTCAATCGCCCTGTGGCCGGAAAAACAGGCACCACCAATAATGAGCACGACGCATGGTTTGTGGGCTATACACCGCACTTGGTCACCGGCGTATACGTGGGTTATGATCAATTACAACCCCTTGGCCGCAGAGAAGCGGGTGGCTATACAGCCTTGCCGGCCTTTGTGGAATATCGCAAACAAGTGGAACATTTTTATCCGCCGGACGATTTCACCATGCCCGATAACATTATCATGGTTGACAATCTTGCCTATAGAGCCGACCAACCCATTACCGGTACTGCAAGCATGGATTTAGAAGGCCAAGTGGTAGAGGGCATGGAAGGTGCTGAGGGTGGCAACCCTTGGGCCGGTGGATGGAATAATGAAGTTGAAGGTGAAGAGTTGTTACGACAGCTTTATTAAACCACAGCTCAGATATAAATGGATTTTTTTACAGCCTTTTAAGGATTTAGGATTTTTTATGCCCCCATACGGTTCCCTCGTTATTATCGTTACCCCCAAGGGTAAAAGGCACTTAAAGCGCGTTGCAGAAGGCCAAGATTGGCACAGTGGCGACGGCATTCTTGCCATGCAAGATGTGGCAAGCGCCCATTACGGTTCAGAAGTGTACACAAGCATGGGCGTTCCTTTGCGCTTATATGAACCCACTCTGCACGACCTCTTAAAAAGCGTTAAAAGGCAAACTCAAATCATTTATCCCAAAGATATAGCTTATATATGCATGCGCCTTGGCGCCGGCGAAGGGCGCACCATTATTGAGGCCGGATCCGGCTCAGGAGCACTCACCCTTGGGCTTTCATGGTTTTCCGGAAAAACAGGTCATGTGCATACGTATGAAGCCAGAGAAGAATTCCACAAGCTTGTCAAAAAGAACTTGGCCCATGCAGGTGTTGGCGAAAATGTCACTTTGCACCATCGTGATATCAGCGAAGGCTTTACCATAACAGATGCCGACGCACTTTTTTTAGACGTGCGCACTCCTTGGGATTATTTAGAGCATGTGCAAAAAGCTGTGCGCCCCGGTGCCAGCCTTGCCTTTTTGCTCCCCACCGTAGACCAAGTGGGCAAATTACTTTTAGGATTGGAAAAAGGCCCCTATGACGATGTGGAAGTGTGTGAATTGCTGCTCAGACGTTGGAAGCCCATTGCCGATAGGCTACGCCCCGAAGACCGCATGGTGGCGCATACAGGATTTTTGATTTTTGCCCGCTTGCAAGAACGCAGTGCTGACTTTGATTCTCGAAAGCCCCTTGGCACACGCGAGCGCAAACAAGAAGCTGCACGCCTTGCGCGTTTGCAAGATGCAGCGACAGAAAACAATACAGAATAACTTCATTTTTTTGCACAGGCCTTTTATGAAAAAAGACATAATACTTGAAACAGCCGCCAGACTTTTTGCCGAGCGTGGTTATGCGCGCACCTCAACGGCTTTGCTAGCCAAAGAAGCCGGCGTGGCCGAGGGCACTATTTTTAGGCATTTTAGCAACAAAGAAGATATTTTTCTTGCCCTTATCAAGCGTTTGCATGACAAAATGCGCCACGGTATTTATCAATACTATGACATACAAGGCCCTGAAAACAGCATTGAGCGCATAACTTTTTTTATTAAAGCAAGCTATACCTTTGTGCACCAAAACAAAACAGACTTTGCGCTCATTTTACGCGACGCACCCGGCTGCTATGGCGAACCTGAAAGTCAAGCCTTTGAAAAAGCAAAACTTATTTATTTTATTTTGCAAGACCACTTCCAAAAAGCCATTGAAGAAGGCAAAACAGAAGGCCTTATCCGCGAAGAAGTGCATCCACAAGACACAGCTTGCCTTATTGCCACATCTCTGGTGGGGCTTATGCGTGTGGTGCACCTTGGCTTTTTGCAACCTTCAGAAAACATGCTCAAGCACCTTATGGCCAACACTAAGGCCATGCTTGAAAAAAGGTAAAAAGCTCACATACGCTAGCTTTCCACCGTCAAAAGCCTTTCGCGCAAAGTGCGTATCTTATCGCGCAAGGCAGCGGCTTTTTCAAATTCCAAATCTCTGGCGGCGGCGCGCATTTCTTTTTCCCAAATTTGAATATAGCGGGCTATTTCTTCGCCATGTAAAGGCATGGTTTCCATATCGGGCAAGTCTTCTTTGCCGCGCCCTTTGCGCCCTTTGCGTCCTTGACCACTGCCTTCAGCCGCTGCATACAAGGCGGTGAAATGCGTATCCATGGCCTTGCGTATGGTTTGCGGCACAATGCCTTGTTCTGCATTCCAAGCTTCTTGCAAGGTGCGCCGCCTGGCCGTTTCGGCCATGGCCGCTTGCATGGAACCTGTGATTTTATCGGCATATAAAAGCACCTGCCCCCCTGCATTACGCGCAGCCCTGCCAAATGTTTGGATAAGCGAGCCTTCAGAGCGCAAAAAGCCTTCTTTATCCGCGTCTAATATGGCCACCAGCGAAACTTCAGGCAAGTCCAAACCCTCGCGCAAAAGGTTAATACCTATGAGCACATCAAATTCGCCGCTACGCAAAGCGTGTAAAATCTGCATACGCTCTAAGGTGTCAATATCTGAGTGCAAATAGCGCGCACGCACTCCCATATTGTGGCAAAATTCCGTCAAATCTTCAGCCATGCGCTTGGTAAGTGTGGTCACGAGCACGCGCTCATCCTTAGCCGCTCTGGCCTTGCATTCAGCAAGCAAGTCTTCCATTTGCCCCTTGGTTTGGCGCACCTCTACAAGTGGATCTAAAAGGCCTGTGGGGCGAATAATTTGCTCTGCCACAATACCTTGAGATTCTTGAATTTCATAACGCCCGGGTGTGGCAGAAACATACACAGTTTGGCCTATGCGTTCTTGAAATTCCGCAAATTGCAAGGGGCGATTATCCAAGGCCGAAGGCAAGCGAAAACCAAAATCCACAAGGGTTTGCTTACGCGATCTATCGCCCTTATACATGCCACCCACTTGAGGTATAGAAATATGCGACTCATCCACAAAGAGCAAAAAATCCTTGGGAAAATAATTGAGCAAACAATGCGGCGGCTCGCCTTCTTTGCGCCCGTCTAAGTGGCGCGTATAGTTTTCCACGCCATTACAATAGCCAAGCTCTTCAAGCATTTCTAAATCAAGTTGAGTGCGTTGCTCTAGGCGCTGCGCTTCCACCAATTTATTTTGACTTTTAAAATACTGCAGCCGTTCTTGCAGCTCCACCCGTATATCGTGCATGGCACGCCGCAAATTGTCCTTGGCCGAAACATAGTGGCTGGCTGGATAAATAACAGTCTTGCCCACTTTTGCCAAAATATTGCCCGTTATGGGATCAATTTCGTGCATGGCTTCTATGTCGTCGCCATAAAATTCTATGCGCAAGGCCATTTCGTGATGATAGGCCGGAATAATTTCAAGCACATCGCCCCGCACCCTAAAAGTACCGCGGTGAAAATCGTAATCATTGCGTTCATACTGCACTTCCACAAGGCGGGTAATGAGGCTGTCCATAGACATATGCTGCCCCACGGCCACAGGAATAACCATTTGTGAATAATATTCCGGCGAACCCAAGCCATAAATACAAGATACCGAAGCCACAATAAGCACATCGCGCCTTGTCAACAAGGAATGCGTTGCCGCATGGCGCAATTTGTCTATATTATCATTGATGGCAGAATCTTTTTCTATATATGTGTCTGACGAAGGCACATAGGCTTCCGGTTGATAATAATCATAATACGAAACAAAATATTCCACAGCATTATCTGGGAATAAGGCCTTAAATTCATTATAGAGTTGCGCCGCCAAGGTTTTGTTGGGGGCTAAAACCAAAGCAGGCCTATGGCAACGCGCTATAACATTGGCCATGGAAAATGTTTTACCGGAACCTGTAACCCCAAGTAAAATTTGCTCTTTTACCCCATCTGCTATATTTTCCACTATGTGATTGATAGCTTGAGGTTGATCGCCTGTTGGGGTATACTCGGTTTTTAATGTAAATAAATTTGCTTGTGACATATTTCACCATCATTTCAGGAGTAGTATATGGAATACAGAATTATTGCCGCGCCGCCAGACATTGACATTGACCGCATCTATCTTATACAGGCCACTTTAAAAAGCTTCAAGGGGCGGCGGCATGTAATTGCCCATCTTTTTAGGCTCAATGATAATAAAGAAGAGCTTGAAGCTTTGCGCACCCTTGAAGTGGTGGGCAAAAAAGACGCCACAACACCTGAAGGGGCCCATGAAGACGATGCCCTTGCAAGCGCGCTGGAAGCCTTTACCGCCGATGAAGGCAATATGCTCTTGGCCTATCTTGAAAAGCGCTATAAGGATCAAATTACCGAAGTGGTGGTAAGCCCTTTAGAAATTCCCATTCCCTTGGGCATGGTGCCTTTTTCGGGCATTCCTGAGGGCAAGACCATGGGATTTATACGCTTTGACGCGGTGCCAGATTATGACTTGCCCTTTGCCGTGCACGGTTTTTATGACTTGGACGCGCACGACTCTTTAACTACAGAGGATGAAAACCCTGCTTAATGAGTTGAAAGGGAATTTTTTTAATGGGGAACTTGCACTACGTTATGGAGAGGCATCTCTGCCTTTCAAAAACTGTGGTACAAGGAGAGCAACCACCG
>CAYJGS010000031.1:0-15428 GCA_964369505.1 uncultured Desulfovibrionaceae bacterium
ACGCTTGCGATAGCTTGTGTCGCTAAGGAACGTGCGACCAAGCGTTATCTTAATAGACGCCTTGTTCGATCATTGCATCAGCCACCTTGCGGAAGCCGGCAATATTGCCACCAAGCACATAATCGCCTGCGCAATCAAATTCTTGGGCAGTGGTGCTGGCAGAGGTAAAGATATTTTGCATAATGCCTTTAAGCTTTTCGTCCACTTCGTTGAAAGTCCAAGCTTGCATGCTTGCATTTTGGGCCATTTCTAATTGGCTTGTGGCCACGCCGCCGGCGTTGGCGCATTTGCCGGGGCCGTAAGCGATTTTTGCTTGTTTGAATATTTCAATGGCTTCTGGGGTGGATGGCATATTGGCGCCTTCGCTCACAAGGTAGCAGCCATTTTTGATGAGTTGGCGTGCGTCTTCTTCGGTGAGTTCGTTTTGGGTAGCGCTTGGGAAGGCCATATCGCAAGGCACGTGCCATACGGGGTGTTGGTTTTTGCCATAATCTTTGGCAGGGGTATATTTGGCGTCGGGGCAAAGTTCTACATAGCGGGTAAGGGGGGCACGTTCTACTTCTTTAACTTGTTTGAGCACTTCAAGATTGATGCCGCTTTTTTGATAAACGGTGCCGCGTGAGTCGCTTAAGGTTACGGCTTTAGCGCCAAGATGGTTTAATTTTTCAATGGTATAGATGGCTACGTTACCGGAACCAGAAACAGCAGCTGTAGCGCCTTTAATGTCTTTTCCAAGGGCGTTAAGCATATTTTCTGCAAAATAAACACAGCCATAGCCAGTGGCTTGGGTGCGCACCAAGGAGCCGCCCCAACGCAAGCCTTTGCCGGTGAGTACGCCGTCAAATTTGCTGGTAAGGCGTTTGTATTGGCCAAAGAGGTAGCCAATTTCGCGGCCGCCAACGCCGATATCGCCGGCGGGTACGTCGGTGGTATCGGCGATAATGCGGGAAAGTTCGGTCATAAAGGATTGACAGAAACGCATGATTTCGCCATCGCTTTTGCCTTTGGGGTCAAAATCGCTGCCGCCTTTACCGCCGCCAAGTTGCAGACCGGTAAGGCTATTTTTGAAAATTTGTTCAAAGCCAAGGAATTTCAAGATACTTTGATTTACACTTGGGTGGAAGCGCAATCCGCCTTTGTAGGGGCCAAGGGCAGAGTTGAATTGTATGCGGAATCCGCGGTTTACTTGTACGCGACCTTTATCGTCTGTCCAAGCAACGCGGAAAGTGAGTTGGCGCTCAGGTTCAACAATGCGCTCAAGAATGTTGTGGCTTTGATATTTGCCTTCGCGTTCAAAGAGGGGGCCAAGGGAATCAAATACTTCAGTAACAGCTTGCATAAATTCAGGTTGGTGTGCACAGTATTTCTTCATTTTGCGAAGAACTTTTTGGGGGTAATTTGCGGCCATAGAAAACTCCTTTAAAATAGCGCAAAGCGCAGAAAATGTAATTCTTTGTGCTTATCAGCACAGCCAAAATAGATATGGTGCAGTTTTGTATAATAACTGCACATGTATAGCTTGATGGGCTTGTTTTTTTTAAGTTAATGTTCTTATATGATAACATGTTTTAAAAAAAATAATATTCCCTAAAAAGCCCAACTGTTGGGCAGTGTAGCATAAGTTGCAAAGAAAAAAAAGTTTATTTTTGATGCAATCAATAAACAATAATGTAGATTTGTGTATTAAAATAATTTTTGGATTGCGCAAATGGTAGAATTTGCTTTGCAAAAAGCTAGTCAGGTTTTTCTTGAAATGGAAGAGTTTTTCTTGTATAATTCTTTAGTACTATCATAATTGTGCATGCTATCATTTTTAAGCGTATGGAGCTAATTGTGTATATGCACGCAACTTGGAGGCCATATGGATCACTCTATTCTTTCTTGTATTGGAAATACCCCTTTGGTGAAATTACGCTTTTTACCAGATCACATACTTAATGCAGGCACAGAGATTTGGGTTAAACTTGAAAACCGCAATCCCGGTGGCTCCATAAAGGATAGAGTAGCCTATGCCATGGTTAAAGACGCCTTACAAAAAGGTGTACTCACCAAGGATGGCACTATTATAGAACCAACAAGTGGAAATACCGGCATAGCTCTTGCCATGGTGGCGGCATCCATGGGTATTAAATGCTGTATTGTTATGCCAGACAGCATGAGCCTTGAGCGGCGTATGCTTGTACAGGCGTATGGGGCACGCCTTGAGCTTACGCCGGCTGCTGAAGGTATACAAGGCGCTGTTAAACGCGCAGAAGAACTGTGCAAAGAAATATCTGGGGCTTTTATGCCGCAGCAATTTGAAAATCCTTGTGCGGCTACGGTGCATTATGACACCACAGGCCCTGAAATTTTTGCGAAAATGCAACAAAATATGCACGCCCTTGTGGTTGCCTTTGGCACGGGCGGCACTTTAAGCGGTACGGGATTATATTTAAAAGAACAAATTCCACATCTTAAAGTGTATGGCATAGAGCCTTCTGAGTCTCCTTTGCTTTCTAAAGGTTATGCCGGCACACACGGTATTCAAGGTATTGGAGCTAATTTTATTCCCGGTATATTGCGCCAAGATGTGATAGATGTTGTGGAAACTGTAAGTACTGACGAAGCCATGCAGGTAGCGCGAGATTTATGCATGCGCGAGGGGATTTGCTGTGGCATAACTTCTGGTGCCAATGTGTGTGTGGCTTTGCGTGTGGCTAATTTGCCGGAGATGCAAGGCAAGCGTTTGGTAACTTTTGTGTGCGATACGGGCGAGCGTTATTTATCCACAAAACTATTTCAAGGATAATGAAGTATGATTTTAGCCGCCATGATTATAGGCTCCATATTGGGAGGGCTTATAGCTTCTAATAAAGGACGCAATATTTTTGTGTGGGCTGTTTTGTGCGGCATTATGCCGCTTACTTTATTCATTCTTTTTGCCATGCCACGGCAGCCACAAGTGGGCGTATGGCGCCCTTGTCCTTTTTGTTTAACTGTAGTTCCTTGGTCTGCCACTGTATGCGCTTCTTGTAAAAATCCTTTGCCAAGAGCCCATGTGCACCCTTGCGCTTATTGCGCTGCACCCATTTGGGCAGGGCAAAGCACCTGCACACGTTGTGGGCAAAAAGATGTAGCAGAAGAAAAACAAAATGATGTTGAAAAAGCATAGGGCTTTTACAATATATACGTAATAATGTTTAATGTAGGATAAGTTATGAACACGTTTAAAGGATTATTTGTAGTTTTATTTGCGGTTATGTTGCTTTTTGCTCATGTTGTGCCAAGTGAAGCTAAAGCTCCCACAGGTGTTTTGCAAGAAGCTGTGGAACGTGGCACATTACGAGTGGGTGTGTCTTCGTTTGTTCCTTGGGCTATGCAAGATAAGTCTGGAAAATATATTGGATTTGAAGTTGATGTGGCCAGAAAGCTTGCTGAAGATTTTGGCCTTGAATTGGAGCTTTTGCCCACACGCTGGTCAGGCATTGTGCCAGCCCTGTTAAGCGGTAAATTTGATGTTATCATTAGCGGATTGAGCGTTACACCGGAACGCAGCTTGCGCGTAAACTTTACTATCCCTTATGACTATACTTATATAGAAGCAGTAGGGCGCAAAGATAAACTTGGGGAAAGAACAAAGTATGAAGAATATAATATTCCTGAAATTATTGTAGCAGTGCGCACAGGCACCACCGCTGCCACTGCCGCACAACAAGTTCTGCCCAATGCCACCATACGCTACTTTGACGAAGAAGCCCCCGCAATACAAGAAATGATCACAGGCCGTGCGCATTTGGTGTTTGGCGCATCCCCCCTAGGCAGTTTTGAGGTGGTACAAGACCCACAAAATATCCGCCATGCCACCGAAGAAGAATTGTACCCTCAACCTATTTCCATGGCCATACGCAAAGGCGATGTTGATTCTTTAAATGCACTTGATGCATGGGTAAGAACTCAAGAATCCATCGGCTGGCTTAAAGAACGCCGCGCCTATTGGTTTAAAGGCCGTGAATGGGAAAATTTGCTGCAATAAATTGCTAGGGGGCCCAAGCGGAATCTTAGCTTACCGTTCATGGTGCGGTAGCGCCATGAACGGATAATGCAGCCTGTTAAAATTCTAAATTACCGGGAGTCCTAGGAAAGGCAATAACGTCTCTGATATTGGTAATGCCTGTAAGCAACATGAGCAGGCGTTCAAAGCCAAGGCCAAAGCCGGCATGGGGCACTGTGCCAAAACGGCGTAAATCAAGATACCACCAAAAATGTTGGGGATCCAGGTTCATTTCTTTGATACGTCTTTCAAGCACATCTAGGCGATCTTCGCGTTGTGAACCGCCAATGAGTTCGCCAATGCGCGGCACAAGCACATCCATGGCGGCAACTGTGGTATTATCGTCGTTCAAGCGCATATAAAACGCTTTAATGTCTTTGGGGTAGTTATATACAGCCACGGGCCGCTTAAAATGCTCTTCGGCCAGATAGCGTTCGTGTTCTGTTTGTAAATCTGTACCAAAGCTCACAGGGAATTCAAAATTTTTGCCACTTTTTTGTAAAATTTCTACAGCTTCAGCATAAGGAATGCGAGCAAAAGGCTGCGCCAGCATATTTTTAAGGCGTTCCACAAGCTCTGTATCCACAAATTTATTAAAAAGATTAATATCTGCCGCGCATTCTGTGAGTACTTTATCGACAACGGTACAGGTAAGTTCTTCACCAAGATCTATATTGTCATTAAGGTCGGCAAAGGCCATTTCGGGTTCGATCATCCAAAATTCTGCAGCATGTCGAGGCGTGTTGGAATTTTCTGCTCTGAATGTGGGGCCAAAGGTGTATACACGCCCAAGCCCCAAGGCCAAGGCTTCTGCTTCTAATTGACCGGATACAGTAAGGTTGCATTCTTTGCCAAAAAAATCTTTGTTCAAGTCTTTTTCTGTAGCTTGTAAGGTGGTTACGCGAAACATTTCGCCGGCACCTTCGCAATCAGAACCGGTAAGCAAAGGTGTGTGCACATGGAAAAAACCATTGTCGCGGAAATATTCGTGCACAGCCATGGCTGCTTTAGCGCGAATGCGAAAAGCTGCACCGTATTTGTTGGTGCGAGAGCGTAAGTGGGCTATGGTGCGTAAAAATTCGTCTGAATGGCGTTTTTTTTGTAAAGGAAAAGTTTCTTGATCGGCAAGGCCGTAAATTTCCACATGTTCAGCACGGATTTCAAAATTTTGCCCTTTGCCGGGTGAGGCCACAAGCTTGCCTACAATGCGTAAAGCTGCACCGGTATTTGCTTCGCCCATTTGCGTGTATGCATCTGTGCCTTCATCTACAATGCATTGGATATTGGCAAGGCAAGAACCGTCATTTATTTCTAAAAAGCTAAAGCCCTTGGAGTCTCTGCGGGTGCGAATCCAGCCGCAAACGGTAATCTGTTCTATTTCCTGAGCAGCTTCCAAAGCCTTGCTGATAAGTGTGCGTTTCATGTATATTGCTCCATATTTATGTAATTTTAAGGCTCTATTTATCGCCCGTCAAACGCAGGCGCATTTGTCTTTCTTCTTCTTTTTTTCGCTCTTTGGCAAGTCTTTCTGCCTCAACTTTGTTCTTACGACGTACTTGTTCTAAACGTCGGTTTTGCATTTTTTCACGCTGATCGCGAGCTTCTTGCAAAAGCTTATCACGCTTTTTTTCAAAAAGAATGGTAGAACGTAATATGGCAAGGGCAAAGGAGATAACGGTGACAATGCCAAGCAAGACTTTTTGCACTTCCCATTGCTGTGAGGCTAAAATATTTTTAAGCCAGCCAAGCCCTACGTAATCACCAAACATAACAACGGCCGGAATGCCGAGGAAGCAGAGCAAGAGCCCCACAATTTCTATCCAACAAAATGTTTTTAAAAGAGTTACGCCAAAGAGTGTTGAATCGCGAATAATGCGTAAAATCTTAAGTTTTTGCTTAAGTTTTGTTATGAGTTTTTCCACTTCAATAGTGTTTTTTTGCGCTTGTTTAAATACTTCGGCCTCTTGAAAGTTGGATGTAAAAGCCCAATTTAAGATATTGGCCACCTCGTTAAAGTTGGCACTAAAATCTTGTAAAATTTTTGGAAAAGGAAACCAAGCTGCTTCGTCACGCACACTTTGCACGCTGGCAAGATAAAGCTTATAGCGTTCTACGAGTTCGTCTATCTGCCTTTGGATGTATTCTTCCATGCGTTTTTCGTATTGTGTTCGCTGGTTTGCCAAAAGTAAATAGGCCATATAATTGTCTATTTCAGCAAGGTGCTTTAGCTCGTTTAAGCCTTGATTGAGTATGTGAAAATTAGGGTCTGAATCGGAAAACCAATGGGATATGCGCTGATCTAAAAGCATTACATTGGCTTTTTCGTTAGCAGCCGTGCTTTCGGCTTCTTTCCAAAGCGGGTAAAGGTGCATGAGCACAAGCGCTTGTCCTCTGCCCATTTCTGGGTCAATCATGGCGCGATAAAAATGTATGGGCGATTCTTCCACAAGTTTGGTTAAAGATTGCAAAATTTGCTCTCCAAAGCCCATTTTTACCTTACACACAATTTTACGGTATTCGATGTCACGCCATTGGGGTATAACGCGCAGCACTTGCTCATATTGGCTTATGGCTGTCATGTATTGGCCTTGGATTTCAGACGTTCTTGCTTGTAAATATTCGTTATACGCTTGGAGTGCCGGTATATTGGTGAGGGTTGCGGCGTCTTTAAATGATTGCAAGGCCAGATCATAATTTTCTAAACCTAGGGCGATAAAACCATACAGCGTGCGCAAGCGCATTTCACGGGGGTTGCGCACAACGGCTTCGTTAAGGTTTTTCCCAAGAGGCAATAAATCTTCGCGTGCGGCATTGCAGAATTTATCAAAGAAATCCCATACAAGATTATCATCGCGTTCGAGCTCGGCTTCTTCAATTTTTTTGCCAAGGTCGCGTCCCTTAGTAAGCCATATATGCGGTAAGGCCCTGACTTGCGAAGGCATATTTATTTCAAAAATAGTTTCCAAAAGCTCCTTGGCATTGTCTTCGGTGTCTAATAATTTTTCATAGCCGGCAATTCCCTTACTAGAAAGAATTTTTTCAATTTTTCTAAAACCTTCGTTAATATCATTAAGGCTTAGGCCTGTACTTTCTTGGGTGAGTAGTGGTGCGTATTCTTTAAAAAATTTTGTGGGGCATTCGTGGGGTTTATGCGTGTTTACACCACAATGAAAGCAACAAATACCTTCGTTGCCAAGCAACTGGCTTGCCATAAGTACTTGAATACTTTCAAAGCTTGAAGCTGCATTGTCTAAAGAAACAGTACACCAGCTGTCTATGGTATTTTGGTTGTCAGAAAAGCGTAAATCTTGGATAGAAAAACCATCGCCAAGCAAATAGGCCGTTCTGTAGCTCATATACGGAAAATCGGGGCTTAGTTTATCCCATTGCAAACCCACTTTGTTGGGTAAATCAGCATTAAAATTAAAGCCTTTACGATCAATGACAACATTAACATGCGGCCAAAATGTTTCGCGATTATTGGTTTTTATGGATTCACAAAGGCTCAATATTTCGCGAAGCCATGTACGTAAGACAAGAAGATTTTCAATGAGAATTATAATAAATTCTTCATGCACAAGGAATTTGAGTTTGTGTTTTTCTAAAATATCGGCCACGGCTTGCTGCATTTGTGGCCATTTTTCTTGGTAACCCTTATCTAGGGGGTTGCCAAGGGGGCGTAAGAAAGCATACCATCCTTGAGAAGAGGTATAGGGTAGGCGGGTGTCGGCTTCAATGCCAAACCAGACAGCTTGGGCTACACCTTGCTTGGCTTGGCTTTCTATAAAAGTGATGCCCGGCAAGCCCATACCGTGTTCTTGGGCTCTTTCGTGTATCCAGATTTGCAGGGTGTCGTCAGGGTACATCTCCTGATTTTCCAGTCTGCCTTCCACTTCAAGATGCACTTCTCTTTTAAGCCCAAGGTGGAATCTTGCTGATAAAAGTTGGATAGAGGCTTCAAGGGGATTAAATTTTGCCCAAACTGAAAGACGGGCAAGAGCCAAGAATACGTCGTTGTTGAAGAAAAACCATACAGACTGATCACGATCTTCTTTAAGAAACATGCCTCCATAGTTTTGTAGCGTTTGATTTACTACGGGGTCTAGTGTATCGTGCCAGCATATCCAAAGCGCAAAACCTTGGACAACCATGCGCTTTTCTTTAAGTTTTGGCAGTTTGACAAGTAAGTTGGAAAATAAAGGCATATATTACCTCACAACAAAAAGGAGCAACAATGGATATTTATAAACAAGTTTCAGAAATCAAACAACGTCCTGGTTTTACCGAAAATGTGGGCATGCTACTCATCCATAATGGTGTAGTGCGTGGTTGGTCTCGTCAAGATCGTAAACCTGTACACGCGGTGACCGTAACACCCGACAGAGCCAAAATGCAGGCTATTTGCCAGGAATTTGAGCAGCGCCCGGGCATTTTTGCCATAGCTTTTGAAGCTGCTTCCGGTGAATGCCAAGTGGGAGATGATCTTCTTTCTTTGGTAGTGGCCGGAGATGTTCGCGAAAATGTTATTCAAACGCTGACAGAATTATTAAATCGCGTAAAATCCGAAGCGGTGATGAAAGAAGAACATTTCTCTTAAAATGCACACGCTTTAGTGAAAAAACGTTAAATCTTTACTAAACCAAGGTGTTATGCATGTGTATTGTAATGACACCTTGGTTTTTTTGTCAAGTATCCGACACTTTATTCCGCAGAATCTATGCCTAGTAATGCCCATGCAAAATCCTTTCCATTAAAGGGGCGCAAGTCTTCCAATTTTTCACCAAGCCCCACATAGGTTATGGGAATTTGGAATTGCATGGCCACAGCAATGGCTACGCCACCCTTGGCCGTGCCGTCAAGTTTGCTTAATATAAGCTCATCTACGCCGGCAGCTTCTTTAAATAATTTGGTTTGTGACAGCGCATTTTGGCCTGTAGTTGCGTCGATAACAAGTATACTGCGGTGAGGCGCACCAGCGTGTTTTTTGGCAATGACATTACGTATTTTTGTAAGCTCTTCCATAAGGTTAGTTTTGGTTTGTAAACGGCCTGCCGTGTCAATATATACAACGTCATAATTGCCTTGTAAGGCTAAGTCCATGGCTTCATAGGCCACAGCCGCCGGGTCTGCGCCGGCTTCTTTACGGTGAAAATCTGCCCCCACACGTGCAGCCCACACACCCAGTTGTTCGGTAGCTGCGGCTCTAAAGGTATCGGCTGCGGCTATAAGCACTTTTTTGCCCTGCATGCGGTCGCGGTGGGCAAGTTTGGCAATGGTTGTGGTTTTGCCAACACCATTAACCCCAATCATGATAATAACTTCTGGCAGGTTTATAGTAGAAATACGCTTGGGCATACGGAAAATATCTTCAAGTTCTTTTTGTAAAATTTTACGCAAATCTTGGGGCTCGGTGATGCCTTCGGTTCTGGCACTTTCTTTAAGGCGTTCTATAAGTTGCAAGCTTGCTTCAAAACCTACATCGGCCATGATGAAGAGTTCTTCCATTTCTTCCCAAAACGCTGCGTCCAAGGCGCCATGGCTAGAAAAAAGTGCGTCTAATTGGCGTGTGAATTGTTCGCGGGTGCGGGCAAGACCATGGCTTAGCTTAAGGAACAGGCGATTGCGTTCGTCTTCTTCGTCTTCAAGGTCAAGGGCAAGGGCAAGACGGTATTGTAATTCTGAGCGGAATTCTTCGACATAAGAATATTCCATACGTGTGAGCCATGCGCGAAAGTCTTCCACAAAGGCTGTGGCTTCAGTTTCTGGAGCTTCAAGAGAGGTGAGCAAATAGTGCAAACGCTGCCATAGCAAAGGTTTGGCTTCTTCGATATCTTGCAAAACAACTTCAAGCCAAGCTGAAAGGCGCGGCTCAACACTGCGCAAAGCTAGAGTGAGAGCTGATTTTTGTTCTTCGTCAAGTGCGTGTTGCTCTGAAGGCGATACCACATCTTCTTGTTCAAGAACGTTTGGCTTTTGTTCTTCTGTGCTTTCTGCGCCAAACATTTTTTTTATGGCCGAAAAAAATCCCATGAAATGCTCCTCAAAAAAGTGTAATAAAGGCTGTGATAATGCACGCGCTTTACTTAT
This sequence comes from uncultured Desulfovibrionaceae bacterium, assembly GCA_964369505.1. GTDB lineage: Bacteria > Desulfobacterota > Desulfovibrionia > Desulfovibrionales > Desulfovibrionaceae > CAYJAD01. The sequence continues at coordinate 10,118 of CAYJGS010000031.1, forward strand.
TCTAGCGTATTTTACATAAAAGGGAAAATTTTTTTTTACAGCATTTTTTATGAGGATACGATTGCCCCATCCCCCGAAAATAAGGGTGAAGTGATAAGAAATAATGCGTTGTAAGGGGGCTAGATACGAGGAAGAGTGCTTTTTTCAAGGGAGGATAGGGCTCTTATGGTCCATCCCCCGCAGAGAAGGGTGAAGTGATAAGGGATAATGCGTTGTAAGGGGGGTAGGTACGAGGAAGAGTGCTTTTTTCAAGGGAGGATAGGGCTCTTGTGGCCCATCCCCCGCAGAAAAAAGTGCTCTGACGAAGTAGATACCCCCCTTACAACGCATTATTAGTCGGCGATGCGAGCCTGAAGCCATATATACGCATCAATCTCATCGCCCACCTTGGGTTCTTCATCTTTAAAAAGATGCGCCGGCGCATAAAGCATTATGCGCAGAGGTTCTCTTTCGGGCAAAGGAAAGTCTAAGCGTAGCATGTACACGTCTATTTTATCCAAGTTGCATTTTTCTACTTCAAGGATAGTGTTGCGTGTTTCATATTCGCCGAAATTACGGCCGGGCATGATAATTTGTTTACCCTTTAAGGGAATTTTTAAGGGTGGTACGTCTAGTCTTGTTTTTCCGGGATTATCTTGTAGCCACGCATTGGCATGGGCTTCGTAGGCAAGTCCTTGGGTGATGGTCAATTCATCAAGCAAGGCTTTGCGCACTCCAAAAGCTAAGCCGGAAACAGAAAATGTGTGCGTAACACCAGGGGTTAAGTCTTCTTTATCGCGGAAATACAAAGGGCTATAAAACCACATGGGGCTTTTGTTTGCAAAAATTTCAACAGCCACATTGGCTTCTACACCCGATTGCCAAACATGAGCTTCTTTTACAATGAAATCATTGGGAAAACCTTCCAAAAATGGCATAGCGCTTGCGGGCTTAAGCTCTCCTTCGGGTTCTCCTTGCATAACAACGCCGGCACGTATGGGCGAGTCTTTGGGCCATACCATGAGCATGGTTTCTTTGTTTGCTTTTTCGCATTTCCAGCTTTCGCGTGTAACTCCAGAATGTATAACAGTTCCAACAATTTGAGGCATAAGTGCTTTAGGGTTGCCCACAAGCACTGCCCACTGGTTGCCAAGAGTTTCTAAATGCGTTCTTGTTTCGTGCGGATTTTGTATGTTTTCAGACATGATGTATATCCTTACAATGCATATGCGTGTGCGCAAGGCGCTTGTGGCACCTTGCGCAAAATTATTTGACTAAGGTCTTAGCGGCGTGAGCCCCTATCATTTCTATCGCCTCTGTCATGGCGGTCATTTCTATCGCCTCTGTCATGGCGGTCATTTCTGTCGCCTCTGTCGTAGCGACCTCCGTCGCGGCGACCACGATCATTTCTGTCACCTCTGTCATAGCGACCGCCTCTATCACCTCTGTCACCGCGATCTCCACGGTCACCGCGGGGTTCCCTTGGGGGGCGACTGGTGCTTTCAGGTGTCCAAGGTTGACCTTGTTCTTCCAAGAGCACGGCTTTGCGGCTGGCGCGGATGCGATCGCCGTTGATTTCAATGACTTTAACAATCATGTCTTCGCCAAGGCGGGCCACATCACCGGGTTGTTCCACGCGGTTCACGTCAAGTTGTGATACGTGCACAAGGGCTTCTACATTGGGCAGAATTTCAACAATGGCACCTATTTCTAAAACTTTGCGGACTTTGGCCACATAGTTTTTGCCAAGGTCTGGGCGTTGGTCATAGTATTGCACCATTTCTTTGGCCATGTTCATGGCTTCAGCTGTGGGAGCAAATATGGAAATTTTGCCACTGTCGTCAATGTCTATGGAAGCGCCGGTGGCCGCGGTGATGGCTTTAATATTTTTACCACCTGGGCCGATGATAAGGCGAATAATGTCAGGATTAACTATTATTTCAGCATGCTGCGGTGCATAACGAGAAACTTCTTGACGTGGAGATTCTAAAGCGCTGCTCATTTCTTTAAGGATGTGCAAGCGAGCTTCGCGGGCTTGTTCCATGGCGCGAGCCATAACTTCGGTGGTAATGCCCGTAATTTTAATATCCATTTGCACGGCGGTAACGCCTTCGGTTGTGCCGGCGATTTTAAAATCCATGTCGCCAAGGGCGTCTTCGTCACCCAAAATATCGGTGAGCACAATGAAGTTATCGCCTTCGCGTATAAGACCCATGGCCACACCGGCCACAGGAGCTTTGACGGGAACGCCAGCATCCATAAGTGAAAGCGAACCGCCGCAGACGGCTGCCATGGAAGAAGAACCGTTAGATTCTAAGGTTTCAGCCACCACGCGCACGGTAAAGGGGAAAGAACCGTCAGCTGGTAAAACGGGGCGAAGAGCTTTTTCGGCCAAGGCACCGTGTCCCACTTCGCGGCGAGAAACGCGCACAGGTTTTACCTCACCCACAGAATAAGGGGCAAAGTTATAGTGCAGCATAAAGCGTTTGGTGATGTCGCCGTTTAATGAATCCATGCGTTGTTCGTCGGTGGATGCGCCAAGGGTTGCCACCACCAAGGATTTTGTTTCACCGCGGGCAAAGAGGGCAGAGCCGTGGGTGCGTGGCAGAAGCGAGGTTTCAATTTGGATGGGGCGCACAGTGGTGGTGTCGCGGCCGTCGATGCGTGTGCCTTCTTCCACAATACGGGTACGCACGATGGTTTTTTCTAAGTCGCCAAGAATATCGCCAACGCTCTTTAATTCTGGGTGTTCAGCAAAAGCTTCGTCGTTGAGCAAAGCTTCCATAACTTTTTCTTTTACGGCTTTGCGTGCGTCTTTGCGAGCAAGCTTTTCGGCAGTGCGCAGGGCTGCGTCAATGCCTGCTTCTTTAGCAAGTTCGGTAACTTTTGCCACAAGGCTTGCATCGTTTTCGCGGGGCACAAAGTCCATTTTTGCTTTGCCCACCATTTCGGCAAGCTTGATTTGCACATCGATGAGGGGTTGAATTTCTTTGTGCGCCCATTCTAAAGCTTCAATGATAACAGCTTCGCTCACAAATTGAGCATGGCCTTCTACCATGGTGATGGCTTCATTTGTGGCGGCAAAAACTATATCCAAATCGCTTTTTGCTTGTTCGTCAAAAGAAGGATTTAATATGAGTTTGCCGTCTACGCGACCAATGCGACCGCCGGCCACGGGGCCTTCAAAGGGTAGGGGGGAAATCATGATGGCTGCGGATGCGCCGGTTAAAGCTAAGATGTCGGATTCGTTTTCTTGGTCTGCAGAAATAACATTGGCAAGCACTTGCACATCTTCTTTAAGTCCTTTGGGAAATAAAGGACGGATGGGGCGGTCGATGAGGCGCGAAACAAGGGTTTCGCGCTCAGAGGGGCGGCCCACTTCGCGGCGAAAATAATTGCCCGGCACGCGGCCTGCTGCGTACATTTTTTCTGAATATTCAACTGTTAAAGGGAAAAATCCTTTTTCAGCTTCTAGGGTTTGCGAGCACACGGTCACAAGAACCACTGTGCCGCCGCATTGGATCCAAACGGCACCGTGAGCTTGATTAGCTAAGCGGCCCACTTCAAAAATAATTTCTTTGCCTTGAAGCATGGCGCTTAAACGTGTGGGATTAAAAATATCTTGCATGTTTTTTCCTTTGCATAAAAGGGGATTCCGGGGATGTCAACGAATTGTCGAAGCTGTACTCCGTTTCGCCACCATTCCCGGCCCCCCCTTTTGAACTGCGGTAATACATTTTTTTTTGTTGCCACTCTGGCACTGCATGCAGAGTTTTTAATTATTATGGCAACAGTATACGGTATATGGGCAGTACAGGTTTGCAGTATGTACTGCCCATAAATTCCTATTTGCGCAATCCGAGTTTTTCGATGAGTGCGCGATAACGCTGAACGTCTTTCTTTTTCAAGTAGTTAAGCAACTTACGGCGTTGGCTTACCATTTTTAAAAGACCGGTACGTGAGTGAAAGTCTTTTTTATGCTCTTTAAAGTGACCGGTAAGGCCTTCGATACGAGCGGTCAAAAGAGCCACTTGCACTTCGGGGGATCCGGTGTCGCCTTCATGCTTTGCATGGGAGTCAATAACAACTTTCTTTTCATCAGCTTTCATAGCCACAGCAATTCTCCAATATGGATAGAATGTTAAGGCTGATCAGCAGTTATGCCTTTTATAAAAGGCCACCGCATGCATCAGTCTGTTGTCCACAGTCCTCGTAATATGGTCCACATGGGCTTATCTTGCACCATATCTTTTTGGGCAAGAGCCAAGGTTGTGCCTGATAAAGTACATAAAAGAGCTTTGTCAGGTTCTGCTTGCAGGTTTTCGTTCACGCTTTTTCCCATAAATTCTGTGTTATTGTTTGTGGTTTGTGCCACTGCTTCCACATAGGGTATGGGGTTTCCGTTTTTAAGCTCTGCTTCTTGGCTTAAAGTCAATGTGACTATGGGCCAATGCGGAAGAGCTTTTGGAATGGGCATGAGCCATTGCTGCAAATATTCTGGATTTGCAGCGATTTCCTCCAAGGTATGTGCCACTTCAAGACCAAAGGGATGACTGTATTCTCGCGTAAGTTCTGTCAGCACAGCGCCGCACCCTAGTCGCGTCCCCAAGCTGTGGGCCAGGGAGCGTATGTAGGTGCCAGAACTACACTCTACGCGAAAGCTTATGTATGGAAGAGCCATGTGCAGCACTTCCACACGAGAAATTTCTATATCCTTAACCTTGACTGGAGTTTCTTTACCAGACCTTGCTAATTTATACAAGGGCTGCCCTTGGTGCTTGGCCGCCGAATAGGGCGGTACCGTTTGCGATGATCGCCCTTGCCACTCCATAATAGCTTCTTGTATGGCGCAAGTGTCTAAATGCGCATAGGGGCTTTCTGCCACAATGGTGCCTTCGGCATCCCAAGTATCAGTTTGTTGCCCAAGGCGCAAGGTGCCTTTATACACCTTGGCTCCGTCAGACATAAGGTGTCCGGAAATTTTTGTAGCCTGCCCAAGCAATACCAAGAGCACGCCTTCGGCCATGGGATCAAGGGTGCCTGCATGCCCAATTTTTTTTTGTCCAAGCCTTTTTAGGGCCGACAAGCAACGGGCAGAGGTGGGGCCTTTGCTTTTATTAAGCACCAAAACACCATGGGCTTGGGCTATTTTTACTTTTTTTTCTGGCTGTAATTCTGGCATTGTTGTGTCATGGTAGCTTTAAACGTTATTTTCGTCCAGCCATGTTTTTATCTGTAAAATCAAAAGCTCGCGGCATTTTTCAAGATCATGTTGCAAGGTGGCGCCCGCCGCATTGCGGTGTCCGCCGCCGCCGAAGTGGGCGCACATGGC
>CAYJGS010000032.1:0-7753 GCA_964369505.1 uncultured Desulfovibrionaceae bacterium
GACAAACCTAATGCATTGAGAACTAACAATGTTTTCTCTAATTGTATTGTGGCCTTACCGCTTTCAAGCTCACTGATGAAACGCCGCCCTGTTCCAGATAGTCCAGCCAAATCATCTTGAGTTAAGCCTTGTGCCTTACGTTCCTCTCTAATGGCTTGTCCAATATCCTCGGTTTTCTTCAAAGCTTGCATAAGACCTCCTTGCTACCGCTCGGGAATAACATATGCGTTTTTCACTGGGAGGTCAACAAATGTTCCCGAGCGGTATAAAATATCAAACATGCAACGTCAAAGAAACCTAAAGATACCGTTCGGTAACAATGCAAAAAAGATATAATATACCATAATACTAAACAGTTCACTCAAAAATAGTAAGATACAAGGAAGCGAAAAAAGCCAAGGTGCGCAGTGTATTGGGCATACATAAGCAGTTTGGCTTTTTATCGCTGACGCAGTAGATTGCTGTTTTTCAGTGAACTGTTACCAAGGAGCACATCCGCCGCCGCATTACTAGCCGCCGCCAAAGCTTCGGGCAAGAATTGACCATATTTCTTCTTGGTAAAATTAGCATCCTTATGCGTCAGCATTTCAGCAATCATATCAAGGGTGAATTTGCCGCTATTGGCTAAAGTTACGGCGAAGTGATGTCGCAAGCCGTGAAAAGGACGAAATTTGACAGGAAGCTCCGCGGCGGCCTTGAATCTGTCTACCTTTTATATGTGCTAGACATTTGACGCTCCTAAAAAATGTTAGTAATTTAACTATATCTGCTTAGACAGCATGATTTCAATAAGTTACAAGCTAATTTTTACTAACACATTACTAACGAGAACGTAAAAAAACGTCAATTCACATCAAACTACATAAAAGTCATAATCCACATAAATAGCTTAAAATAAAAGGAAATAAAACTTTATCAAAGCACATAAAACCCTATAAAACACCGCCTTAAAGTGTTCATAACCCGAAGGTTGTAGGTTCAAATCCTGCCCCTGCACCCAAGAAATTCAAGCCCTTACGGTGAAAACTGTAAGGGCTTTTTCTGTATTTAATTAATTACTAACACATTCCTTTGCAGGTTACTTTTAAGTAACCAATTAATTTTACATATATTGCTTGTAAAAAAGTTTTCAGTATTATACAAGCGAGCTATGCACATACAAGATAAATGTGTGATCTTTGACTTTAAGGTTTATAATTCAGGCATATGCAAAGCATGTTCATTCTTGTAGGCCTAAAAACTACAACATCTTTATAATTAAAAATAGTTAGGAGGAAATGATGTCCATTTCACGTAGAAATTTTTTACGAGGTGCAAGTATTGTGGCAGGCGTGGCAGTTGTTTCGACGCCATCACTGCTTTTAGCCAATGATCAAAAAAAATTAGAAACCATTGAAGCCATTATGACAAGGCGTAGTATTCGCTCTTTTACTGACCAGCAAGTAAGCGCTGATTTTTGTGTCTTTTCGCTCGGCAGCCTTGCTGGCGAAAGCGACACAAACACCGCGAGGCGGGGTTTGTTATCTTATTGATTAAGGAAATGCGATTTAATCAGCGTTTCCTTAAAAAAGAGTTTAATTTACTCGAAAATATCATCCCTCTTGCCTTTGTTCCCATTGGCAACGCAATTAAGTATTGATCAGTGTTCCACGAAAAATATATGGGTTATTTCTTTTGAATAAAGGCTGGAGCACCCTTGTGTTTTTGTATGGGCAAATGGCTGTCGGGCATGGCTCTGTCCATATCGTCAAGGCTATCGTCTCTTGTTTTCAAGGGTAACCATAAGCCTTGGTGGTTGAGCACGGCAAAGGGGCGCACTTGGCGCGTATATTGTTTTTCGGGTATGAGCAAATAAGACGGCTGGCTTAAGTTGTCTAAAATAAAAACATTTTTCTTGTGTTTGGCGGCCAAGATGGCGTGCATGCCGTCGTTGATTTTATCGTATAAAAGCACAACCCAAAGGTCTTCTTTGGGCCATCCAAAATGGTTCAAAGCAAAAAATTTGGCAAAAGCATAGTCTTCGCAATCGCCGGCGCGGTTTTTCAAAAATTCGTGTGGCGCGGCCCAGTGTTCATTTTTTCCGTAGAGGGCAAGATCTTCGCGCGAGGGTATGTTGTTAAAGAAGCCATTGATGTTGCGCAAACGCGTCAGCGGATCTGATTTGGGCATAATTTTAGCAAGAGCTGCATATTGTTTTTGATGTCCGGCGGGTAGAGGAATGTTTTTGGGTTCAAAAACTTTGGGGTCGTGCTCTGCGCGTAAATTCATCCAAGCTTTGCGTAACACCTCAGATTTTTGCGTCAATTCAGCATTTTCAACCAGTATGAGCTTCTTCCCTAAAATTTGCAGAGTGGGCGTGCTTTTAGGCACCAATATTTCTTTTGAGGCGTTGGTGTTTTCGGCAGCGCCAAAGGCCTTTGTGCTGGGGCTAACACATACGCAAAGTAAGAAGGCTAAAAAGCAAAGAGCCTTAGCTGGTTGCCATGTGATGTACGTGTATATCGATGTTTTTTGGTAAAAAAGCACAGTGTTCTCTCTTAAGTAAATGGCTAATAAATATGTAACTATATGTGTTTTAGGCGCGTTTTCTATCGTCAACAAGCAATATAAATACGGTGCATAAAATAAGCACGGCGCCAAACCAGCCCCAAGCAGAAAAATTTTCACCCCAAATATACCAAGCAGCCAGCGTGGCCACCACAGGCTCAAAATTAGCGATGATGGCGGCTTTAGTGGGGTTTAAACGTCTGATACCTTCACAATAAGCCCAATAGGCCACATAGGTGCTTATGAAGCCTAAGCCAAATAAAATTAACCATATAAAGATATCATTGTATAAATATAATTGCGTAAAAGGAAAAATACAAGCGGCAGCCACCATGGAACCATAACCATAAAGGGTAAAAGGCGTATAGATGGTAAGAAATTTTTTGGTGACTACATAGTGTGTAGCGTATAAAAAACCTGACAATAGCCCAAATATTATACCCAGTATGGGGAGGGTATTTTCTTGGTTAGCGGTAGCGCTTGTGCCGGAAAAACTTATGCAGGCCACGCCAATCATGGCTATGACAATGGCAATGGCTGTAACTTTGGTAAAGGCAATATTAAAAAATATGCGCGAAAATAAGGCAACCCAAGCCGGAGCTGTGTACAAAAGCACCGAGGCCAAGGCCACACCGCCGTCTTTGACAGCATATTGATAGGCCACAAAAAAAGACGCGATGGAAAAAATACCAAAGAGCACAAAAACTCCAAGGTGTTTGGCCGATCGCACATAAATATCTTTGATACAAAAGGCGTGGATAAGTAAAAACGAGCCACCAAAGAAAGCGCGCCAAAAGGCCACATCAAAAGGCCCAAGCCCGGCAGCCATGGCCATGCGTCCGAGCACACCAAGAAAGCCCCAACATATGGCCGCCACCAATATAAAAATATATCCTAAATACACGTTCATTACAGCACACGTTACCTTTACTCTTATTGGCAAGCCATAGAATACCTTTTGCTAAAAGGCAAGGCATTTTCGCAGTCCGTTAGAAAGTGGATAGCCCTGCTTAAATTCTAAAAAACAACACATTCTAAGCCGAAACAAAAAATATTTTTATCTACATGTATCTAAAATATACCGCTGCGTAAGCTACTGTAATTGCTTAAATTTTAAAATATTTTAAGCTTGTTTGTTGTGTCATGACATTGCCGCCATGGTTTTTATGAGCATCCCTAATTTTATTACTTGTTTTTGCCGATACAGTTAGATAACATTTGTGTAGACTTCTTTTGTTATTTAAGCGTCGGAATTAACGGTTTTTTGTGTATGTCTACGAACATATCCTCAAAACTTGTTTTCTTTGAGTAATTAAAACATGTATCATGTGTCCATACTGCATAAAGAGCATGCTTTGTGAATGATATAAAATGTTAAAATTTCTGAATATATTTAATATGGTGCGCGAATGAAGTCTTTAAAGCTCTTATAGCTATTAATTTTATGACTTATTATGGGGGAAGGTGCGTTATGCGTAAGCTGAGTTTGTTTTTTTCTTTAGGCTTGTTTTTTTACGTCACTTTTTTAAGCATACACATGGTTGCTTATGCAGAGCCGACTGCTGGTGCTGCAGGAAATAGTACCGAAGATAATTGGTATGTGGGAACAGAGGCTTGTGCTGATTGTCATGCCGATACTGTGCGAGCCTTCAAAGCCAATTCCAAAAAAGCCACCAGCAAAGAATCTGTTATGATTATGAAAGAAAAACTTACCGAAGCTGAGTTCAAAGGCTGTTTAGCTTGTCACACCACAGGCTATGGAAAGAAAGGCGGTTTTGTAAGCTATGAGCAAACGCCGCACTTGGCTGATGTAGGTTGTGAATCTTGTCATGGCATGGGCGGATTGCACACAGAAGACGGCAACCCCGAATCCATCTCACGCACGCCCTCCATACAACTTTGTGCAACATGTCATGATGATAGCAAGATAGCGCGAATATCATATGACGGTCGCATTTATTCCGGCGCGCATTAACATAGTTTTTTCTCGTGAGTATCAATAATTTACCGTGATTGTTTTATAATACTACTACATAGGAAAAGACAGTATGATACAAATACGCAAAAAAATAGGCAATAAATTTGCATTGTTAGTGGGTACAATGATGGTTTTCATTGTTGGCATTTTCTTGGCATTTGTTTCTTATACAAATGAACAAAGAGTTATAAGTACCATGAATAAGAATGTTACCGTTGTTAAGGATCTTATTCAAAATATTGTCTACCGCCCCATGGTGGCGGGTGATAACGAAGGGACACAAAAAGAATTTAGCTATTTTGGACAACATCGCCCTGAGATGAAACTGTACATGTCGAGCTTTTTGGGTACTGTCACTTATTCAAGTCAAAGCCTAAAAAGCAAAACTCCCGTAAAAAATATTGATGCGCCGGCAGATGTTATTAAACTTATGGAAGAAGCTATCACTAGGGATGTTCAAAAAACAGAGCTGATTTCTGATAAAGGTAAGTGGTATTTTATTTCTGTGAACAGCATTAAAAATGAAAAAGCTTGCTATCACTGTCATGGTTCTTCTAAGGATATATTAGGCCAATTTACCACCATCAATGACATAACCCCCGACATGGAACAATTGTATGAAACTACCTATATTATTATAGCGCTTGGGTGTGTGACCATACTGGCCATGATTGCTCTTGTTCGCTTGTTCATGTCAAAAATTATTGTGCAAAGACTTACTGCGCTTAGAAATTCCAGTGTTGCCATAAGTGAAGGAAACTTGGACGCGCCTTTAGTCTTAAGCGGCGAGGATGAATTATACGATGTGAGCAGTAATATTGAAAATATGGTTCTGGGTATGAAAAAAGAAATAGGTTTTACCCAAGGTTTACTCAATGGTATTCCTGTGCCTTATATTGTTATTGATGCAGAGCAAATTGTTATTGCTTGTAATCAGCCTCTATTAACTAATTTTGATGATCCCGGAGTGCCGGAAGATTATATTGGCAAGGACCTTTCATATTTCTTAGACCCCAAGGGCACACGAAACGGTATATTGCGCGAGCTTTTACTTTCAGAAGAACCCATTAAGGGAAAAAGCATCTCATATAGAGATAGAAAAGGTGGTTCCAGATATTGCATAGCAGATATCAGTCTGTTATATGATTTGGACAAAAAGCGTATTGGGTCTTTTGCTGTTTATGTTGATATTACAGAAGTTCGCAGACAAGAAAATATTGTTAAAGAACAAAATGAAACCATTTCTGTTAATGCAAATTCTGCCAAGGACGTTTCTAATAGTGTTGCAGAAAACACACATTTGCTTTCTACACAAGTGTCTACGGCGCATACTGCCACCACAAATATATTGGACAATACGCAAAATGCGGTCACGGCTTGCGAAGAAATGCGTGCAGGCGCCACCAATGTTACAGCACAGGCTTTGCAGTCTTCTGAGATGGCTACCGAGGCAAGCAATGAAGCTACCGCAGGAGCTCATGTTGTTCATGAAGCACTAAATTGTATTGAACAAGTGATGCGGCAGGTTCAAACCCTTGTAAAAGATATGGAAGAGCTTGGCATTCAAGCCTCTGAAATAACACGTATTATATCCGTAATTGACGAAATTGCTGGGCAGACAAATCTTCTTGCGCTCAATGCAGCCATTGAAGCGGCGCGCGCAGGCGAATCGGGAAGAGGCTTTGCTGTTGTTGCTGATGAAGTGCGCAAACTTGCCGAAAAAACTCAAGAAGCTACCGGACATGTTAACACCACGGTCACAATAATACTCAACGGTATTTCAAAAGGCTCTCATGGCGCAGATAAAACCCTTGAACTTATGCAAGAGGCTACGGTATTTTCAAAACAATCGGAAGAAGCCTTGCAACGTATTAAAGACGTTATTGTAAATACCGCCAGCACCATGGACAATATGGCTAAAGCTATCCACGAACAAGGCAAAACAGTGGAACTCATGACAAATGATGTCAAAATAATCAATGATATAGCTGGTGAAACATTGGAGGCCATGGACATTGCGGATAAGGCCGTGGAAGAACTTGGTACCATAACAAAACAACTGGACGGTATTATTGCCAATATGACAAATACACTTAAAAAGTAAGATGCATTATAGCCTGTTACAGCCTAAAAAATCGAGCGGTAATATAGGCTATACAAAACACAATGATATTGGCAATAACAATGGTCGCTCCCACAGGGGTGCTGTATAAAATGGAGCTGAGCATGCCTGTGGCAGCGCAAAAAACAGCTATAACTATAGAAGAAAGCACAACATTTCTATAGCTTCCAAAAAGCTGCATAGAAGATAGGGCGGGAAAAACTACCAAGGCAGAAATGAGCAGTGAACCCACAAGGTTCATGGCCACAACTATGACGGCAGAAATGGTGATGGCCAATAGGGGGTTATATAATTTTGTGGGTAATCCCGTAGCCTTAGCAAAGGGTTCGTCAAAAGTAACTGCAAAAATTTTATAATAAAAAAGTATAAATATACTAATAACAAATAAAGATAATATCAAAGAAATCCAAACGTCTAACGGTGTTAGTGTGAGTATGGATGTGGAGCCAAAAAGAGCTGTGCAAACATCGGCGGCAATATTTGAACTTGTGGGATATAGGTTTAAAATCATATAACCTATGGCCAATGCACCCACAGACATCATGGCTATGGCTGCATCACCGTGAATTTTTTTGTTTTCGCCCGATCGGAGCAGCAAAAGAGAAGAAAGCGCTGTTACAGGAAAAACAAGAATGGTATTATTGGTAAGCTTTAAAGCCGAAGCTACGGCAATAGCTCCAAAAGCAATATGCGATAAACCATCCCCAATAAAAGAAAGCCTTTTTAGCACCAAACTTGTGCCGATGAGCGCTGAACACAAAGCCATTAACACGCCCACAATAAAAGCATGAACCACAAAGGGATAGGAAAAATATACGGCTAATTCGTTCAATGCGTTATCCATGGCTTGCCTCTGGATTATAATGTATGCAGTCGTTAATCTGCGATATATATTTTTCTTTATCCATAAAACTGACCTCACGGTCAAAGAGCAACACTTTATTGGCATGGGTGAGTGAATTATGGATATCGTGCGTAATCATAACTATGGTTAAACCTTCTTGATTTAAGGTGTGGAGTAAGCGATACATTTCGGCCGTGGAATCAGGATCTAAAGCCGAGGTGGGTTCGTCAAGAAAGAGTATTTTGCTTATTGCACATAAAGC
>CAYJGS010000032.1:7853-15170 GCA_964369505.1 uncultured Desulfovibrionaceae bacterium
TTATTACCCACAATGGCCAAAAAATCCCCTTGATCTATGCTTAAGGAAATGTGGCGCTGCACCGCTATTTTTTCATAACCCACAGACAAGTTTTTGCAAATAATTTGCTCCATAAGTGCTACTATTGTAATGCCTCTTGCAAGGTTTTAAGGTTTTTTTCCATGATTGAAATATAGCTTATGCCGGCAGCAAGTTCTTTATCCGTTACTGTTTGCAAAGAATCCAAAGAGAGCACATGCACATTGTTATTTTTACTATTGCGTATGACAGCTTGTGCTATAGTATGCGGATTATCATCAATTATGAGTATTTTTTGCAAGTTCAGTTCAGTGATTTTTTTTGATAAAAAGATAACTGTTTCAAAACTGGCTTCGGTTTCTGCCGAACAACCGGGAAATGCCGCAAAATACGCAATATTATAGTCGTCTAATAAATACCTAAAGGGAAACCTGTCGGCAAAAAGCACTGTTTTTTTAGGGGAATTTTTGAAAATAGCTTGGTATTTGGTGTCAAGTTGGCTCAATTTTTTTGTATAATCTTGGGCATTTTTTGCGAATTGAGCAGCATGAGTAGTGTCAATACTTTGCAATTCGGCAGCAAGCATTTGGCACATAAATATAGTATTTTTTAACGAAAGCCACACATGCTCATCATATATGCTAACATCGTGGTCTTGATGCTCTGTATGGGCATGGCTTGCGTGATCGCAGTTTGTATGGTCATGGTGTTCTGTATGGGCATGGCCTGCGTGGTTATGGTGTGCATGCTCGGCATGATTGTGCTCTTCCATGCCTTCCACAATAAGCTCTTTTTTGACTCTAGGGCCTAACGATGTCATAAGGTCAATGATTTTCATTTTTTTATTCATGGCTTGCGACAATACTTCTTTCACCCATATGTCAGATTCGCCTCCATTGTATATAAATACATCGGCTGTAGAAATATGGGCGATATCCTTGGCAGAAGGTTGAAAATTGTGCAAATCAATACCATTGTTGATAATAAGGCTTAAATCTATATTGTTTTTTTCAGTTCCAATTATTTCGCGCAGATAATCGTAAATGGGAAATGTGGTCACCACAACTTTTATTTTTTTATCAACAGTGGGCGAATTTTTTGTTTGTTCTTCGGCAAAAGACGATTGTGCACAAAATATGGAACATATTGCCAAAGCCATTAAGGTTATATTTCTAAAAGCTCTATTTTTTTTCAAAGGTGCCTCCTCATGTATATAAGCTATATTGAAGTTGAGAATCATTTGCATCAAGTACGACGCTTTATGCTGCTTGTCAAGAGAAGTCTTTACCTTAGCAAAGTATTAAACAAAGGCAATAAAAAAAATAATGGGGAAAACCTTAAAAAAGATTTTCCCCCAGAAGGCCTTGTCATCAAACTAAACCGTAAGGTTTTTTATTTTATAAAAGCAAGCGGCAACACTTCGTCAATATGGGTTACAGGGTGCACATGTATGCGTTGTAAAAGATCCTTGGGAACATCTTCTAGGTCTTTTATGTTTTGCTTTGGAATAACCACATGTTGTAAATCACGCGCCACGGCTGCCAGTATTTTTTCTTTGATACCGCCAACCCCAAGCACGCGCCCTTGAAGCGTAATTTCGCCGGTCATGGCAAGAGATGCGTCTACCTTTTTTTCCGTAAGGGCAGAAATGAGCGCTGTGCATAAAGTAATACCGGCCGAAGGCCCATCCTTGGGGGTAGCGCCTGCGGGCACGTGCACGTGTATGTCTAATTTGCGCGAAAAGTCTGCGTCTATGCCCAAATCTTTTGCGCGTGCGCGGATGTAGGATAAAGCCGCTTGAGCGCTTTCTTTCATCACATCGCCCAGTTGCCCTGTGAGTAATAAGCCACCCTTACCCTTCATAAGGCTTGTTTCCACGTGCAAAACTTCGCCGCCAAAAGGTGTCCAAGCAAGGCCAAGGGCAGTGCCGGGTTTTAGCTGTTTTTCTCTGTCATCTTCTACAAAGCGTGGAATACCAAGCAATTCCGGCATTTGTTCTTCGTTGACCACAAAGGTGTCTTCATTGCCTTCGGCTCTTTTGCGTGCCAACTTACGACATACGGCTCCCAATTCGCGCTCAAGATTACGCAAGCCTGCTTCGCGCGTATATTCACGGATAATGCGCTCTATGGCAGCGTCTTCAATGCTCACGTCTTTTTCTTTAAGGCCATGATCTTTAATCATTTTGGGCAAAAGGTGCCTGTTGGCAATGGCTTGTTTTTCTTGCACGGTATAACCGGGCAGTGTGATAATTTCCATTCTGTCGCGCAGAGCCGGCGGAATGCTATCCAAATTATTGGCTGTGCAAAGGAACATGACCTTCGATAAATCAAAGGGCACATTTAAATAGTGATCGCTGAAGCTGAAATTTTGTTCAGGATCTAACACTTCCAAAAGTGCGGAAGAGGGGTCGCCCCTAAAGTCTGTACCCAACTTATCAAGTTCATCCAATACCAGCACGGGGTTTTTTGTTCCGGCATGCTTTAGGGCTTGGATAATACGCCCCGGCATGGAGCCAATATATGTGCGGCGGTGTCCGCGTATCTCTGCTTCATCGCGCATACCGCCAAGGGATATGCGATGGAATTTGCGCCCAATGGCTCTGGCAATGGATCTGCCAAGAGAGGTTTTGCCTGTGCCGGGAGGCCCCACAAAACACAAAATTGGTCCCTTAGAGTCAGGGTTGAGCTTACGCACGCTCAAATATTCCAAGATACGTTCTTTGATTTTGGTTAAAGCGTAGTGGTCTTCGTCTAAAACGCTAGAAGCGTGCTTAATATCAAGCTTATCACGGCTTTGTTTTTTCCAAGGTAGTTCCACAAGCCAATCTAAATACGTGCGCACCACATTGGCTTCAGAAGAATCAGAATGCATGGAACTTAGGCGTCGCAATTGTTTGTCTGCTTCTTTGCGTACTTCTGTAGGCATTCCGGCTTTGGCAATGGCTTTGCCAAGACCTTCCATTTCGTCTTCATCTTCATTGGCAGAGTCGCCAAGTTCTTGGCGAATGGCTTTGAGTTGCTCGCGCAAGAAATAGTCTTTTTGTGCCTTGTCCATGCCTTCGCGAGCCGAAGTTTGGATACGCGCTTGCATGGTGGCCACTTCCACTTCTTTATTAAGCTGCACATTCACAAGTTCAAGGCGTTGGATGGCGTCTTCCATTTCTAAAATCTCTTGTGCATCTTCAATTTTCATGCGCAAATTAGCCGCAATAAGGTCGGCAAGCCTTCCGGGGCCGTCTACATTTTGCAAAACATTCATGATATCTGCGCTGGAAATGCCGCGCAGGGCCAATATTTTTTCGCTTTGCTCTCTGGCTGAACGCAACATGGCCTCCACTTCTGGCGTGAGCTGCGATTCGTTTTCTTCCAGCACTTCGATTTCACCTTCAAGATAAGGTTCTGTTTGGTTGAAATGCTTCATTTTGGCGCGACTCACACCTTGCACCAATACCTTAATGCGTCCATCGGGCATTTTGAGCATGCGCATAACATTGACAATAGAGCCAAAAGTATACAAGTCTTCTTCTAGTGGATCTTCTTTGGTTTCGTCTTTTTGGGTGCAAACAAAAAGATGCCTGTCGCGGTCAAGGGCAGCCTCCACCGCTTGTACAGATTTATCTCTGCCAATGAAAAGTGGTAAAATCATATAGTTAAAAACAACTACATCACGTACGGCAAGCACAGGCATAACCGAGGGAAAAAGCCCTTCTTCCGCAAATTCTTCCAAAGTTTCTTTGGGAGAATTGTCTTCTGTCGTTTGAGCTTCGGTGAGTTCTCGCTCAGGGCTTAAAAGCTCTTCTGTAGTGTCACTTTGTGGTACATCAGGTATATCTTTATTTTTATTGGACATCACACACTCCTAATTTCAGCGCAGCTTGCCCTATTTAAAGGTATTAAATCAAATGCTTGTAAATTATGCTGCGGCATTCTTTTTCGGTAACAATTATATGGTCAATAAACTCAAGGTTCATTCGTGGTGACAATTGGCGTAGTTCTTCGGTAAGTACAAGGTCTGCCTTAGAGGCATGCGAACTACCGCCTGGGTGATTGTGCACTAAAATGAAGCCGTGCGCTTTACGCATAAATGCTAAATGCAAAACATCCCTAGGAGTTAAAGGAATGGACTTAAGTCCCCCTTGCATGAGTAACTCCCAACCCTGAAGGCGTAAACCTGCATCCACAAGAGCAATCCAGCATTGTTCTTCACTTGCTCCTGCAAGTTGTCTTTGAGCTGCTCTTGCTACGGCAACGGGTGTTGCTAAAATTTCCTTTTCGACCAAAGGGCTTCTGGCGTGCCGTGCCATACATTCACGAAACACTTGCCATAAAGTCCAAAGTCCTGGGCCAAAACCTGAAACTTGTTCTAACTCTTCTTTTCGGGCATCAAGAACATTGCGCAGTGAACCAAAGCGCAGTAAAAGCTCTTTAGCTAAGGGTTTGGTATCTTTTCGTAGAATACCATATCCAAGTAAGAGCTCAAGCAATTCATAATCTTCGGTGTACTGCGGTTCTCGCAAAAAGCGCTTTTTTAAACGCTGCCTATGACCGCTTTGTAAAGTACCATTTTTTTGTTTCGTTGTCATAGAGTAAGCAGTTTTGGGCATTGCGCAAGGGGCGCAAGGTCAAGAATGTTTTTTTACAAAAATAATAGTAAGAAATTTACCATATTATTTCGTTTGGAAAAGGAGCACAAGGTCAGCCACAAGCGCTTCTAATGTTTGCTCAACACTCCTTTCGCCGCTTTTTACATAATATTCCGCCCGTGTTATAGCAGATAAAATACCAGCAATTCCCTTAAAACCCAAGTGCTTGGCGCAAAGTTCTTTTTGTCTTGCCGCTTGAGGGTGCACACGCACTTGCTCTCCTGCCAATATTTGCCACAAAAGCTTGGCCTCGCGGTGCAATAAAGCTAAGAGCGGAAAAAACAAAGCTTCCACGTCTTTTTGGCTTCTGTAAATCTCGCGCCACGCCGCGGTAATATTACCTGCTTGAATACAACTGATAAAAGAAAATATGTCTGACTCTGGGACATATGTCCCTGATCCTACCATATCCAAAGAAACTTGCCCTTGTGGGGCCATGAGTGAGAGTTTTTGCAGTTCGCCATCAATGGCAACAGCATCCGGCAGTACACTTTGCGAAAGAGCCTCTAAGGCATCTGCATGAAACACAAGGCCAAAAGTGCCTGCCTTTTCTTTTATATAACCTTTGATGGAACGAGTATCAAGCCCTGAATGACGCCAAATCCAACCTTTTTTATCGGCAAATCCCAAACATTTTTGTTTTGCAATGTGTGCGGGGATTTTTGGTTGCTTTTTTTCCCAAGTCCCTTCAAGGCACAAAATGAGCCAGGAACTAGGGTTAGGGCTTGCCAAGCTTTCTGAAAGCTGCTTCCAGCGAGCCGCCACAATGTTTTGCGCATGGCGTAAAATAATTAATCTTGGCACGCCAAAAAGACCTTGCAAGGTCAAATGCTCCCAAAAAACTTGTGGCAGCTCCGAATCCCCGTAATATACATGGCGTTCCCATGTGCTTGAACCTAAACCGCCGCTTGCCGGATGCTGTTCTTGCAAAAGCTCAATGTGCTTTTTGATAAGGCCGGCATCGGGGCATATGCAAAAATAAAATGCTGGGCGCGACATAAATATTAATTGGCAACAATATTCACAAGCTTTCCTGGCACAACAATGACTTTGCGCACAGTTTTATCTGCTATATGCTTTTGAATGGTCGTATCGGCCAAGGCTAATTTTTCCACATCTTCCTTGCTGGTATTGGCTGAAACTTCTAATTTGCCACGCAATTTTCCGTTTACTTGCACAACTATGGTCAACACATCTTTTGCCAAAGCGCCTTCTTGCCATGTGGGCCATGGTTCTTCGGTTATGGCAGATGTATGCCCAAGGTCTTCCCAAAGTTCGGCGGTAATATGTGGCGTAAATGGGCAAAGCAAGGTGAGCACAGTTCCTATGGCCGAAGAAAATACCCGCTGCGAAGCCGTATCAGCCCGTAATTCTTCACGCGCCACATACATGGTGTTAACAAGCTCCATGATGGCAGCGATGGCAGTGTTAAATTGATATTTATTTTCAATGTCACTTTGAACTTTTTTAACGGTTTCATGCTCTTTGCGGCGCAAATCCTTGGCTGTGGTGCTTACAGCGTCTTCTTCACTTGAACTGCAAGCTCGCATGGGCACAAGATATGGGCGCTCATCCACAAAAAGGCGCCATACACGGTTAAGAAAACGCGAGGCACCTTCAATACCTGTTTCTGACCAGTCAAAATCACGTTCGGGCGGTGCTGCAAAAAGGCAGAATAAGCGCACGGTATCGGCGCCAAATTTTTCAATCATAAGGGTTGGGTCAACCACATTTCCCTTAGATTTTGACATTTTTGAGCCGTCCATAAGTACCATGCCTTGGGTGAGCAAGTTGGTGAAGGGCTCATCCATATCTTCGGGATAAAAGCCAAGGTCGCGCAAGGCCTTGGTAAAGAAGCGCGAATATAAAAGGTGCAAAATAGCGTGTTCAACGCCGCCAATGTATTGATCCACAGGCATCCAATATTTGATAATATCTTTATCAAAGGGGGCTGTAGTATTTTGGGCATCGGCATAGCGGGCAAAGTACCAAGAAGATTCTACAAATGTATCCATGGTATCTGTTTCTCGCTTGGCTTTTTGGCCGCAAGTAGGGCAGGTGCATTCGTAAAATGAAGGCGTTAAGGGCAGGGGCGAGCGGCCGTCTTCTTGAGTTTTCACATCAAGAGGTAAAACCACAGGCAAATTTTCTTCTTTTTCAGGCACGACGCCGCACTTTTCACAATATATTATAGGTATGGGCGAACCCCAATAGCGCTGGCGCGAAATATTCCAGTCGCGCAAACGATATTGTATGGTAAAAGTACCCATATTTTTAGCTTCCAAAGCCTTAGCCACGGCTTTTTTGCCTTCTTCATTATCTGTGCCGTCAAATTGGTCGGAATTGAACATACTGCCTTGCCCCGTATAGGCTTCGGTCAACTTGCTCATGTCGCTAAATTCTGCAGCGCTTTGGCCTTCCGGCAAGATAACAGGCTGAATGTTCAGAGCGTATTTTTTGGCAAATTCAAAGTCACGTTGGTCATGAGCAGGAACCCCCATAACAGCCCCTGTGCCGTATTCGGCCAAAACAAAATTACCAAGCCAAATGGGCACTTTTTTGCCCGTAAAGGGGTGCAAGCAATAAGCGCCTGTGGCAATGCCTTCTTTTTCAAGGGTTTCGGATTGGCGGTCAATGCGATCCATATTGCGTAT
>CAYJGS010000033.1:0-11772 GCA_964369505.1 uncultured Desulfovibrionaceae bacterium
CCCCCCCCCCCCCCCCCCCCCCCCCCCCCCCCCCCCCCCCCCCCCCCAAAAAACTGATTAAAGGTAATAGCCACATAAATAAAAAATCACACAGTATCATAACAAGAAAATTGCATCATAAGGCCGGCACGGCCTTGCGTTGCCGAACGCAGTGATGTGGAAAAACCAAATAATTTTGAAAGGGGGGCAAGCCCTTGCATAAGCTTCATGCCGCTGCCGGCTTGCCCCTTATCTAAAATATTTTCTACCCTGCCCCCACAAGTACCAAAAAGACTTATGGCCGCCCCAAGGTGCGCTTCCGGCACACTTATGTCCACTTGCATAATGGGTTCAAGTACTAAAGGCTTTGCTGCAGCCAAGGCTTCACGCAAGGCTATGCCGGCGGCCATATGATATCCGGGGGCTGAAGAAAGGCCCTCTTTTTTTTCTAACTGCACCAAGCACACCTGCACATCTTGCATGGGATAGCCGGATAAAGGCCCACTTTGCAATGTGTCTTCAATGCCCTGTAGGGCAGATTCTATCCAATCGGTATGTAAACCCAATTTGGCGGCTTCTTGCTTATTATGGCGTATATTTGGCGGAAAGGCTTCGCCTAATACAAGGTTATTGGCTCCCGAAATAGCTGTGTCCACATGCCCGCGCGGCAAAGGGCTTACTTCCACAAGCACTTTACCAAAGTGGTGTTCCTTGCCAAGTTCTCGGTCAAAAATACCTTCTGCCGTGGCCTTGGTGGCAATGGTTTCGCGGCACACCACATGGGGCTGCCCTGCCCTTGGGCTAATAGTATATTCGCGCCGCAAACGCTCTAAAATAACATCCAAATGCAATTCGCCCATGCCCGAAAGCATGCGGTGCCCTGAACCTTCGTCGGTATGCACATGCAATGTGGGATCCTCAATGGTATAGCGTGTAAGCGCTTCATCCAAAGTGCTACTTTCATCGGCATTGCGCGGCTCAAGAGCCAGGGTCATCACCGGCATATAGCTTTGTATGGCTTCCAATTGTAAGGGGGATTTTCTGCTGGCATAGGTAGAACCCGTTTGGGCAGAGCGCAAACCCACAATGGCCACAATATCACCGGCTTGAGCGCTTTCTAATTGCTCACGGTGATCGGCGTGTAATCTGTATATGCGCTGTACTCGGTCTTCCGCGTCTTCATTAACATTATATATACTCTGCCCTTCGCTGATACTACCGGCATACAAACGCATAAAGGCAAGCTTACGCCCACCGTCCATAAGCACCTTGAATATAAGAGCCGACAAAGGCGCTGCCAAAGGGTCTTCGCCTTCAGCAATGACGCTGCATTCTTTAACTTCTGCTTTACTTTCACGCACATCAAAAGCCTTGGGCGGCGGCACATCAAGAGGACCCGGCAATAAAAGGCATATGGCGTCAAGCACGTGCTGAATACCCGCATTGCGTAAAGCAGAACCGCAAAGCACGGGCGTAATTTCACGGGCAATGGTGCCCTTGCGCAAGGCCGCATAAATTTCTTCGGGGCTAAAGGGCTGAGCCTCCATATATTTTTCGAGCAAATCCTCGTCAAGCTCGGCGGCTTTTTCTAATAAAGCTTCACGCCAAGGCGCCATGAGTAAAACTTCTTCAGGCGTCAAGGGCAAGCGTTCAATGCTGGCGCCTTGATCTTTTTCAGAAAATTGTAAGCGTTGCTCATGCACGATATCCAAGATGGCGCAAAAATCCTCACCCTGCCCCAAGGGCATGGTCAACAATACAGGCCGTATGTGCAATTGTTCGCGCATGGCTTTGAGCGCCATGGCAAAATCAGCGCCGGCTCTGTCTACTTTATTAATAAAGGCAATTTTGGGCACGGCAAAATTTTCGGATTGCCGCCACACGGTTTCCGACTGCGGCTCCACACCGCCCACAGCACAAAAAACCCCCACAGCCCCATCAAGCACACGCAAAGAACGCTCCACCTCAATGGTAAAATCCACATGCCCAGGTGTGTCTATTATATTGATAGTATGCGCACCCCATTGGCAAGAAGTGCAAGCTGAAGCAATGGTAATGCCGCGTTCTTGTTCTTCCGGCAAATAATCCATGGTGGCTGTGCCTTCGTGCACTTCGCCCATGCGGTGGATTTTTTCGGTATAAAAAAGAATGCGCTCACTTAACGTGGTTTTACCGGCATCAATATGCGCAATAATACCGATATTACGCAAACTATCTAAAGAAGAGGCTCGATTTTGCTTGGACATGGGGTACCTCAACAAATAAATTTCACAGGCTACAGGCTGTTATAGGCTACTGTATGTCATTCAGAGGGAAAAACAGGCCCCGCCATAAGCACTGTGTGCTGGAAAAAATCCTTGGGCAAGGATGTATGCAAAAAACACCCTTCCATGCCCTGCCCCCATTGCTGACCACAAAAAGACTTGGGGCTTAATCTATGCTCCGGCATATTTGCCGCAAAGCCATAGGCTGCTTGCACAGAAAAACCGTCAAGCCCAGCAATGGCGTCGGGTTGGGCAAAGCGCAAAAGTGCCTTTTGTTCTTCACGCACAGAAGCAAGCACTTGGATATGCGGCGCAGTATCTTCTTGCCAATACGGAATATGCATGTCTTTGCACAAAGCCATAAGCGACGTCATTTCTTCTTCGCTTTTATGCAAAAAAATCACGCGCCCGGCATATTCAGGTGCGGTCATAGACAGACATCGCAACATTTTTTGAAAAAATTGCCTTGTATTTTCTTCGCTTTCTTTTGCTATAAGCGGAAAAGCAAGACTTTCTTCAAGCCCCAAAAGCTCCATGGCAAGCAAAAGTTGCGAACAAGGTTCTTCCCCAAGGTGCAGCAAAGCCACACGGGGCACATGCGCCATAAAGGCCGGCATGCAAGCTGCAATCAAACGCGCCGCAGACACATATTGTTGCGAACAAACAACCAACGTCCATGGCACAGGCTTTGTTTGTACTCGTTGCCAATAGCCTTTGTGCGCATGACTACACATGGTTTCACCTTGATCCACATCTGCTCCCAAGGCGGCATGGTAGGCTATGGCATTTTTAAGGCAAGCGCGCTCTTCCGGTGCATGCGCTTCATAGGCTTGAGCCTTTAGAGCATCATCAATGCCATAGCTTTCCAAAAAATCGTCCCATACCATGAGAACATCTTCATCAGAAGCGCCTTCATTTTCTGCATCAAATGGGGACATACTACCCTCAAATACTTATCTATCGCAAACAGCGGCTAAAGAAGCTAATAAAGCATGCCTGCGCATAGCTTGCCTTTTATTTTGCAAAAGTACATCCATTTCTTGCACTTGCGCTCCCATAATGGTGGGCAATCTATATACAGTATCTTTGGCACGTGCCAAAAAATCCGGAGTCAAACAAAAACCCTGCTGCCATGGATACGAATCCATGCCCAAAGGAATGCTCGACAAAGGTTTACCCTCTTTAGCTGCGTTCAAGGCTTGCTGCTCAAGATCCGCTTCCATATATATGAGCACAGCATCGTCTAAAGCCAACTCAGGCTCACGGGTCATAAATATTTTAGCACCGGCTTTTAAGGCTAAGCCTGTTTCATAATGCTCAGGATCTCCATGAGGCGGAATAGCCATAAAAAGTTCAAATGGTGCATAAATGGCTGCTTCCATAAGCGATTGTCCCAAGGCATTTGCCTTGCCTATCCAACACACACGCAAATTGCCCATGCTTACATCTGCACGCTCTTGCACAAAATCTTGCATAAGCGCCACTTCTGCCAAAGCTGCCCACGGAGCACTGGTTATACCATAACCATTAAGCCAAGCTCCCTTGGTTGCGCTGGATAAAACATCCAATGGCGTGTGTCCAAAGCCACATGCTACATGCACGGCAGGTTCAGTATATTTTTCAGCAGCTTCGCTTAAAGCCACTGCATCAAAGCCTGTACATTGGTGCTCTGTGTAAGGAATGTTCAAGGCTGTAAAGACTTTTAAAAATGTTTGGGCTTCGGCATCATGAGCTTCGCCAAGCCACAAATGCACAGGCAGTTCTTGAACTTGAGATTGCCACAAAGCCGCTTGTTCTTCTGACAATTGCGCCACTTGTTGTACCATTTCTAAAAAAGAATTTTCACCAAGTTGCAAAAGACGCAAAAAATTTTGTTGCATTATAAGCTCCTTATAAGCTTCTTGAAAGTGTGCTCCACTAGGGTTATACTCTATAGGCTGTTGAAAAAAACGCAATCTGCATCGTCAAATTGCTTTTTTATCGTTTTTATACTTCTTCTTGCTACCTTAGTTGCGCCTAAGACGCAAGACCTAAGCAAAGGTTTTACCAGATAGTGTCGTCAAATAGCGATTTTTTGCGTATATCGCGTTGCTCTCTATATCCGTAAGGTTCGCTTTTCTCACCTAACGGCTACGCCTTCGGCGCCCTTCGGGTAGGAAGGAAGATGAACTTATTTTGAGGGAGTGTATTCTTCTCATACTTGACCGAAAAAATAAGCGAAATCTGACGCAGAGATATGTAAAAAGGCGCATTTGACGACACTATCTAAAAAGGAACAAATACTATGTCCACAAAAAAAGTACATACACAGTGGCAACGCCATTATAGAAATATGTACACACCGCGCAAAAACGAACAAACGTTTCAAATTGTTCTAGAAGAAAGCGACATTATGGTTACGGCAGAAAAAAATCTGGCTTCCCCCATGCTTAAAACATTACACAATCTACGCGCCGATATCAAAGCTTGGTTGCATCTATATCCCGAATTTCGTACATCCCTTGTGCCTTTACCCATGCCAGAGGGCGCAATCCCAAGCGTTATTAAGCGCATGTATGCAGGCTCTGCCAAGGCGCATGTGGGACCATTTGCAGCTGTAGCCGGCACCATTGCCCACATGCTTGCAGAAGAATATGCGCCTATATCACCCAATATCATAGTGGAAAATGGCGGTGATGTGTATATGTTTTCCCACACAGAAAGGCGCGTAGCTCTCTTGGCCAATCCTGTGCAAACCCCACAAAATAGCCACGCCATGCCAAGCCTTGGGCTTTTACTCAAAGCGCAAGATTTTCCTTTAGCGCTTTGCGCCTCTTCAGCCACCATAGGCCATTCTTTAAGCCTTGGGCAAGGAGAATTGGCGGCAGTGCTTGCCAAGGATGGTGCTTTTGCCGACGCCATGGCCACAGCCCTTGGCAATGGTTTGAAAAACCCACAAAATATAGAAACCGTATTGAATACAGCAAAACAATACTCTGAAATACATGGTGTTTTTTTACAATGTGGTGAGGCCATCGGCATTTGGGGGGATTTAGAACTTATACAGACAACATAAAAACATATTGCCTTACAATAAGTTATAAGAAAATACGCTCTTTTTTTGCACTTTATACATGTTTTTTGTTTTTTTTTATAAATTTTTTGCGTATACTACTTCTTGAGCTTTTCTTATCAAAACTTTTACACAGTCTCTGTGTAAAGTCAGCATATGCTCATGCTGATGCCTTATGCCAAAATCTTTGGCGCAACTTTCTGTGTACGTCGGCCATGGCCGATGCTGATTTGGATCAAGAACATAATTTACCAGTTTGGAGGAGTAATGAAGAAGATTCTAGTTATTGCCTGTGCTCTCATGTTATGCATGGGTAACGCTGTGGCCTTTGCCGACGTTATTAAAATAGGCCTTATGGGTCCCCTCACCGGAAAATGGGCTTCTGAAGGTCAAGACATGAAAAATGTTGTGGGCATGCTTGTGGATAAAATAAACAAAGCAGGCGGCATTAATGGCGACACCATTGAACTTATAGTTGAAGACGATGCTGGTGATCCGCGCTCTGCTGCTTTGGCTGCGCAAAAGCTTGCTTCTGCAGAAGTTGTTGCCGTTATTGGTACTTATGGTTCTGCTGTTACCGAAGCTTCACAAAATATATTGAACGAAGCCGGTATTGTACAAATAGGCACTGGTGCAACATCTGTGCGCCTTACCGAAAAAGGTTATAAAAACTTTTTCCGCACATGTCCTCGCGACGATGCCCAAGGCATTGCTGCTGCCGGCGCCATTGAAAAAAATGGCTATAAAACTGTGGCACTTGTGCACGACAATTCTTCTTATGCCAAGGGTCTTGCCGAAGAAACCAAGGCTATCTTAGATAAAAAAGGTGTTAAAATCGTATTCTTTGATGCCATCAGCCCCGGCGAACGCGACTATAATGCAGTGTTGACCAAGCTTCGCTCTGCTAAGCCTGAAGCCATTTTCTTCACCGGTTATTATCCAGAAGCCGGTATGCTCCTTCGCCAAAAGTCCGAAATGGGCTGGGATGCTCCCTTCATGGGCGGCGATGCTGCTAACCACCTTGACCTTGTAAAAATTGCAGGTAACAAGGCTGCCGAAGGCTTCTTCTTCATTAGCCCCCCCCTACCTCAAGATCTTGATTCTAAAGAAGCCGATGCTTTCTTAAAAGAATATAAAGATAAGTATAATACTGTGCCCATTTCTGTATACGCAGTTTTGGCAGGCGACGCTTTTAAAGCTATTGAAGCTGCCATTAAGGCCGGTAAAAAGACTTCTAAAGACATGATGGAATATTTGCCCACCATCAAAGGCCTTCCAGGCTTTACGGGTGAAATCGGCTTTAATGAAAAAGGTGACCGTGTAGGCGACTTCTACCGCACTTATATTGTAAACAATGCCGGTACATTTGTTTTACAACCTCTCTAAGATTCAGTAACATAGCATAATTACAGGGCAGGAATTCATTTTCCTGCCCTTTTTTTATCCGCTCAGGGCGGCGCATAGCATACGAGTGGAAACAAGTTCCACTCGTGCGCCTACTTCGCTCAAGCTCGCTACCGCTCGAGCCTCCCGGCGGGTTAAGGAAGCACAACCTTACCCGCTCAGGGCGGCGCGGCAATCCATACCTCTCAAAAGCTGTGATACGAAGCCAGCAACCACAGTTTTACCTACAAAGCACAGCTCACCATCGTCAATTGTAAGCAGCTTCTCATTTAAAAAACCACTTTCTACTTCTTACCTGAAAGGTGGGCTTTTTGCGTAGCGTGTGAGCGCAAGCAAAAAGTATAGAGTGCTGGTTTTTGAGGAGTTTTTGGAGGAATTTTCAGATTTTTTCTTGTGCCAAGGAAAATGACATTTTTCTGCGCAAGTGTACTCAAGTACATGCGTACAAGAAAAATGCCATTTGACGCAGGCAGAAGAAAAAAGATAAATTCCCCAAAAACTCATCAAAGTAATGCAATGGGCCCATGGCCGCATAGGAAACAAAGAATTCATACATAAACAGCAAAAAATATTTAAGAAAAAAACTATAAACTAGTGAGTCTTGAAAGAGTGAGGGAGGAGGGAAAAATAGCATCAATTAAAAATAGAAAAGAAAGCGCCGAAGAATCCGCCGATTACGTCTAGTATGCCTGTGCCAAAGCTGCCCAAGGCGCTTAAAATAACTGCGCCTGTGCTCACACTGCGTTTAGGATTATCAAAAGAACCGTAAAAGTGTACAGGAATATTGCTCATGGAGCCCATATTGGCATTAAGTTTTAGATCCAAAGTATTTTTCACAAGGTTTATCTGACCGCCGCCTTGTAGATGTAAGTTTGGTCCCTTGAGCAAAAAGTTTTTGCTGGCCAGAATTCCTTTGGTCATGGTGCCGGAAGCTGTGAAAAGTTCAATATGGGTGGGGTCTTCAGCAGCGGAGCCATCAGTATTTATTTCTTGTAAAAAGCTGTTTTTAACTTCCATGCGCCAGGTGCCGTCTAGGGTAGCCGGAATATCGGAAGTTTTTTGCACATTTCCTTCCATGGAGCCTAGCAAAAGCCCTTGCCCGCCAAAAAGAGTTTTTAATTTTAAGCGCTTGCTCAAAGCGGCCAAGTCTATATTTTTTGCGCCAATGCCTCCTTGCAATTGCAGAAATTGGCCTTTGCGCACGGTTTTTAATTGTATATGGGCATTGCTTCCAAAGAAATTAAAAAGAACGGGGTCGCATATGAGAGAACTCTCTTTTAAAACTATGGGAATTGTAACATCTTTGGCATATTCTTCGCTCATTAAAAATGATTTAATGCGCACTTCGCCATAGACATCTTGTTCATCCATCCATGCCAAATCCCACACCTTATCGTTGCCAAGAGCTCTTTGTTTGCCAATGGCAGCTCTATCTTTTTCTTTTGAATCTGGAGGATAAAGCACATGCCAATCAAGCTTTGGAATGTCCAAGTCTATTTGCCACACGGGCTTGGCAGAAAGTTTTTTGTGTATGGTTCCAGTGGCTTCGATGGAGCCAAGTTTCACTTGCAAATCTTTGAGCGTCAAATCTTCATTTACAAAAACAACAGTGCTGATAAATTGTAAATCTTGTGGCCCTTTTAGGGGTAAAAACTCAGGATCGCCGCGCAAGCCTCCATAAAATGCCGAAGCCTTGTCTGTAAGAATTTTTACTCGCGCCGTCCAGATTATATCGTCTACAAAATCCACACGTAAATCCCCTTCTAGGGGAGCGTTTTCTATATTTATTATTTTGCCCTGTGCTTTTTCAATAGTTACAACATTTTTATAGGTTTCTACATTTAAAAAAGCTTGTACATCTGCATGTATATCTTTAACAGTATTAGCAAAATCTTTGCGCACAACAACGTGCGCTTTGCTGTCCATATTATCAATAATAACATTGCCGTATTGCTGACCGGCAAATTCTAAGGGACCATTCCAAGTACCTTTGATATCAATATATTTGCTTGTAATATCGCCATTCCAAGAGCCCATATATCGTAAAGTTGGCGGCAAGGTGTCGCCTGTTACTTTTACTTTATTTTTGGCCGCAAAATTTCCACGCACATTTACAGCATCAAAATGCCATTTTCCTTTGGTTTTTCCGGCAAAATACCCATCTACAATACGCACAGAAGCTGTGCCCACCTTGGTGATTAAAAATTCCCCAAGCCCGCGCCCTGTGGCCTTAAATGAGGTTTTGGCAAAGAGTTTCCCTCCCACCATTTCTGATCCCAATAAACGCGCCAAGGGTTTTTCTGCTCGCATATTGTCCATGGAAGCTATGATGGCATAGCCTGATTCGTCTTTTTTGGTGCGGTATAAGATAACATCTCCACGCCCCTTGCCTCCGTAAACTTTATTTAAATTAAAGGTCAGCAATACGCCGTCTTGATAATCTTGAGGTTTATAGCGTTTGTCTTCTTCTATGGGAATAATGCGCATATCAAGATCTTGCAGAGTCAAATCCCAAGCAACCACAGTATCTGCTGCAATATTAATATCATAACCTACAGTAGGCCCTGTCATAGACCGTGCTTCGGGCGTGCCTGGCACTGGAGTTAAGGCTTCATGATGATATTGCGGTGCTTTACTTTTTATGCCTTCTGCTTCGGGATAGGCAAGCTTTAACCATACCTTGGGTGCTGTAAGGTGCAGAGCAATCACAATGTCTTTCCATGATTGCACACCACCGTGTCCTTTAAATGTGCTTTGGGCAGCTTCAGCTTCGATTTTTGGAACTCTAAGCCCCTTAGAGTCTAAGGAAAAGTCTAATTGCCCGGTAATGGTATCAAGCGTTGCTTGCAAACCCGGCGGGAAATTTCGCGCAAAGCCAAACCATTGCGTAAGGCTGAATTTTTCCAATTGTGCCCTACCCTGAATGGTAGGGTTTTCTATAATATCTTCAAGATTTGCATTAACAACGGCTTTATCATTATGCAAATGCACGCGCATATCGCTAAATTCGCCTTGCAAATCCAGCATGCGCCCGTCGGCATCGTTTTTGGGCCCCATTTGCATAAAACTTTTTATAGCAAAGGGGATGGCTGCTTTTTTCCAAAGAATATCTCCTTTAACAGACCATGTGCCGAATATGGGTTGCCAAATTTTTGCAACATGTTTCGTGCCAATGTCGCCTACAGCCTGAGAAAATGCTTGCGAAGATTCTAATATGTAAGGATTAACATTCAAAGCCAAATCAAATTCTACATTATGTAGAACTTCAGGCACATGCACAACACTGTGCATTACTAAAGAAAGATTTTCTGCTTGCGCTTTTTTGGATAAAGAAAAATTTTCTAGAAGCTTTTTGGATTCTTTGCCAAGCCCCTGTAAGGAAAAAGAAAATTCAGGCATAGCCACAAGAATATCTTGCCCGCTCTTAAGGGATATGTCTGTAAAATCAAATGTACTTGTCATGGATCCATTAAGATTTATGTCAATATGAGCGGAAAAGTTTTGCACATCAAGGCTTTCTTTGCCCCTATACAAGGCCAAAGATGCTTGTTCTAAGCGTAAATTTATTCCCAAAAACATTTCTGGCCATGTCACAAGGGGATATTCCAAAAACGTTTGTATTGCTTGCAAAAGTTCATCATGAGCTGTGGAAGAATCAAGCGGCGCAGATTGTGCTGTAGAAGGTGTACTGTGGTTCAGTTGCGCAGATATTTTGGGTTGTACAAGATGCACCAAGCCAAAATTTATATCCCCCAAAAGAAGACGACGCAATGAAGGCGCCAAACGCACATGGGCTACACTGACATTAAGGGTATCTTTTTGCACCAAAACCTGACTTAATCGTAGGGTAGGTAAAGGAAAAAATTCTATATTTACAGCAGAAAAGCGTATATTTACTCCTGTACGTTCTTCCAAATATTCTTCAATTTTTTGGGAAACATCAGGACCATTTTCGGACAAGTACCATTGAAAACCGAGTAACGAAGCTCCGCTAAAAAGAATAAGAAAAAGCAGACAATAGATACATCCACGCACAAGGCGCAACAAAAGCCCCCTTTTGCTTTTGGGCAATTTTTTTTTTGTGGCAACATTCTTAATGTTTGAAGTATTTTCTTGACCTGTATTCATATGGAATATAATATTTCTAAGCTATAAATTAGTAACGGTACATAAAAAATAAAGGCAAAACTTACTGTCGGCACAAGAAATACTCACTGCAGAGCCCTTGTGCTATCACTTATTGTTCATATATTTTTTGGAGCTAAGGCGCAACTGTAGAATAACAAAAGCTCCAAGTATTTTTTTAATAGGTTGTACACAAACCATGCAAAAAATTTTTTGGATTGGAAGCCCTTTTTTTCAAGCGTCCCTTGCTTCGTGCGGCTGGGAAGTTTCTTTCCATAATTTTGAGCACATGGCTGTTTTTGGTTGGGAAGATATTGTCAATCTTGCCGGATTTACACCTGACGTGGTGATAGTTGCAGACAAAAGCCGCCCTCCTTTTGTGCTTGGCATGGAAAACTTTCCTTGCCTTACGGTTTTTTATGCCGTGGATACACACATTCACAGCTGGTATAATCTCTACGCGCAAGCCTTTGACCTTTGCTTAATAAGCCTTAAAGATCATATACATTTTTTTCAAAACAAACGCTTACCAAACCACCAAATTCTTTGGTCTCCCCCTTTTGCGCGCCCAAACGACCAACCAAATCCTCTTATTACCCCTCAATGGGATGGACTTTTTGTAGGAAACATCAACAAAGAAACAACGCCTAAACGCTTTGATTTTTTCAAAAAACTTCAAGAACATATGCCCACGGTGCACGTGCAAAAAGGCACTTATCAGCAACTTTTTCCCAAAGGGCGTGTTTTACTTAACCATTGTGAACTTGGAGATTTAAATTTTAGAGTTTTTGAAGCTTTGGCTTGTGGTGGATGCTTGCTCACACCGCGCGTAGGGCATGACCTTGTTTCACTCTTTATAGACGGTGAAGAATTGGTAGCTTATGAGCCGGATAATGTGGAAGACGCCCTTTTTAGACTAAAATTTTTGCTTGCAGACGAAGAAATGCG
>CAYJGS010000033.1:11872-15117 GCA_964369505.1 uncultured Desulfovibrionaceae bacterium
ATGTGGAAGACGCCCTTTTTAGACTAAAATTTTTGCTTGCAGACGAAGAAATGCGTTTGCATATTGCGCACATGGGCTTTAAGGCTGTGGATACAAAACACAGAGCCGAGCACAGAGCGCAAGCTTTTACGGATTTTATGTGCGATATTTGGCTTATGGATGTGGCAGAACTTATACAGCAAAGAATAACACAAGCCCAACAAATCCGTGAAAAATGGCTACGTGCGCCCTATTTGCTCTTGGCAGAATCTGTGCAAACCGAACTTTTGCGCAAGGCTTATCTTGCAGCTGCCAAAGGAGTATTTCCTTATACGTTCGCAGGTTAAGGACGCTCGCGGCAGATTGAGGTCACCTTTTGGGAGGAGGCATATAAAGATCTAAGCTCGGAGAAGAAGAATTCATATCCATATCTTGCTCCAGTTGTAAACTTTGCGGCTGAAGAGGGCGACCTAATAAATAGGGTTCTTCAGCATGATTTTCTTCGTTATTTTCTTTGGTAGTATTTTGATTAGAGATAACATGCAAGGGTACGTCCGAAGATAAAGATTTATTCTTTACTTCGGTGTAGGGTTCAAAAGATAAAGAAGAACCAGGCCTCAAGGTAGAACCAAAGTCGTCATCGTCATCATCAAGTGTTTCTTCTTGAACTTCCTGTAATTCTTGCGCTTGTGGATTATCATATTCCGGAATTTCATTGCGTACAAAAACAGCTTGCACAAAATTTGTTCCTATATCATCCTGTTCTGCACGACTCTCTTTTGCCATTTCAGTATTGGTAGTGTTTGAGGGCGGCGAATCAATGCCTAAAGAATTGCTTTGTGCGGACTCATTCTCTATGGTGTGGGTCAACTCCCAAAGGTGCCGTTCTACAGCTTGCAAAGAAGCCTTATTTTCGGCAAGCTCATGACGCACGGTCTTTAGCATATTGCTTTGCTCACGCAAAAGACAAAGAAACATAACAAAAAGACCTAAAAAACATAAAAAAACAAATAACATAACAGACATATTGGGCATAGATAGTATAGAAAATATATCAAGCATACAAATAGCACCTCATGGTAAACTTACGTTTGACTTACATTTGATGGAAGAATTCTATACTATATCCCCCTTTTATGCAAGGAACATATGGCAACTAATCCTATACACCCTCACCTTGTGCTGGCAGATAGCAGTGGAAATATCTTTGACCACCCAGACTTACTTATGGTCTGTCGCCGTGGCAATCAATGGGGCTTACCACGCCCAGATGAACTTATGCCCTTGCCACCAGAAAGCGAACTTTTCTTTCTGCCAGGTCGCCACGCTGTGGGGCTTGACCCTGAAAGCGGACGTACAGAAGTTTTAGAAGACCTAGCTGTGGCTGCTTTTGCAGCCCCTGCCCACACTTTAACAGCACACCCTGCCTATGACAGCGATACCAATGCCCCATTGCTACCTCTTTTTGCTTATGGAGCTGTAGGTTTTGCCAAGGGGCGTTTTTATATTTGTGCCCGTAAGGTCGATACTGACACGCGCCAAGAATTCCGCGCAACCAGCAAAAAAATCCTTACACGCAATGTGCGTGAACTCATGCAACGATATGAAAATAATAGACTTATGCAACATATTATGCAAAATTGTGTGTTGCGTTATGATTGCCCGGCCGCAAGGAATTTGGCTCTGGGCAGGCACGAAGCGCCTTTGCCCACTTCTAGGGTTTGCAATGCCCGCTGTGTGGGATGCATTTCGCAACAAGAAGAAAATTCGCCCATACAAACCACCCCGCAATGTCGCCTCGATTTTCGCCCCACAGCAGAAGAAATTGTGGAAATAATGCGCCATCATGAAGCAAGTGGTGAAGAAAAACCCATATATTCCTTTGGCCAAGGCTGTGAAGGCGAACCGCTCACCGAAGCTAAAACTCTTCTGGAAGCAGTAAAAATGTTCAGAGCAAAGGATGGTAAAGGCACCATAAATCTTAATTCTAACGCTTCACTACCGCATGCGGTGGAAGAACTTGCCAAAGCAGGCTTAACCTCTTTGCGCGTAAGCCTTAATTCTGCACGCGAAGATGTGTATACAGCTTACTACCGCCCCAAAGATTACACCTTTGCGCATGTGCGAGAATCCATATGCAAAGCAAGAGAAAATGGCGTTTTTGTATCTTTAAATCTTTTATACTTTCCGGGTGTTTCTGATACAGAAGAAGAACTTGAAGCTTTAAGCACTCTTGTGGGCAGCACAGGAGTCAGCTTTATACAATTGCGTAATCTTAACATTGACCCAGAAATGTATATGCAATTACTGCAAGACATACCCATGGGGCCTTCAGTGGGCTTTACCAACTTTAAAAAACGCTTACGCAAGGAATGCCCTTGGTTAAGCTTTGGATATTTTAACCCATGGCTTGGTGAAAAAGCCCATATTGAAGCCCCCATGCCAAACACATGGCAAAAAAACCTACAACAAAGTAAAATTATTGAAGAATAATATAGTCATACAAAAAATTCCCTTGACAAAATAGAACATTACCTTACATTATGAGTAATCGACTTTGTTACTAGGAATTTTTTTTCCAAATCTGTACATCTGCCTTAATTTATTAGTATAATACTTTTTTATTATGTGCAGATTTCTTGAATATCTAGAATTATAAATAGGTGACTCAATGGGGCCATTAGCAAAATTATCTTTTAGGTTAGAAAATTTGCTCACTCGTATGGGTCTTGGCATGCGTGCCAAGCTTGTCTTACTTTTCATATTTATTAAAGTAGTTCCGCTTGTTCTTCTTGCCTTGGTAGCTTGGCAGCAAGCTGTAAAGCTTGGCGATGAAATGCAATCTCGTACCACAGAAATCACTTCTAAAGCCGTGACAGAACTAAGCGCCCTTGGCAAACTTGCCGTAGATGACGCTGTTAAGGCTCTTGACGAAAAAGCCACAAGCGATATCGAGCGCTTAAGCACAGATGCTGCCTTGCGTGTGGCCGATTTTTTGTATCAACGCGATGACGATATACGCTATGTGGCTACCCTGCCCACAGAAAAAAACTTTTATGAAAATTATGTAAATCGCAATCAAGGTAGGCTCATCCAAATAAGCGAATATGAGCTTTCTCAAGATGGAAAATCTTGGGTTATGAAAACGCCTTGGACAGATCTTCCCAAAAACGCATCGAGCTTAGAAGAAAATAATGTATCGTTTAATTATCGCCCACCGGATCAATTTACTAATGTAGCCAGACCACTCTATCATGAACTTACGA
>CAYJGS010000034.1:0-14978 GCA_964369505.1 uncultured Desulfovibrionaceae bacterium
GTCTGGGGGAACACTTTTTTGTTCACAAAAAAGGTTCCCCCAGGAGACTTTGTCATCAAACTGACCACCAGCTAGGCTGGTGGATTCTTACTTAACTTTTGTATGGCTAAAGCGAAAGTTTTTTAGGTAGTGACAAAAAATAATAATTGTGTTACTATATCAGTTTTTTGAAATATGGTTTTTTTTTTAGCCGCTTTAAAAACATTTTTCACGCAGGCTTAAGTGTTTTTGCCCTTGCGTAAAATGGGCTTTTCGGGCAAGTGTAAATAACCATCTTGACCACTGCTTTGCGGTGCTTACTTGTCTTTGACGCACAAAGTGTTTTGTCTTTTGGCATCATAAATACAAGTGCGTTGTCATGACAGTATATGGTTTAGAAAAAGGAGTTTGACATGGCAAAAACACATCAAGAAACACAGCATGATAATGATGTTTTGTTGGATGAAGATGTGCGTGAGCCGCGTCGGTATAAGGTGCTTTTGCATAATGATGATTACACAAGCATGGAATTTGTGGTGCTTGTGCTTATGAAAATTTTTCGCAAAAACACAGAAGAGGCTACGCGTATTATGCTTGCGGTGCACGAACAAGGCATAGGTCTTTGCGGTATTTATACCCATGAAATTGCGGAAACAAAAGTTATTTTGGTGCGCAATCTTGCTCGAGAAGCCGGTTTTCCTTTGCGTTGTACTCTAGAAGCTATGGAATAATTTACATTGTGAAATAGATTATTATTAATTTTTTTGAGAAAAGCTCAAGATGGAGGCTTTTATGTTTGGCAGGCATTTACAAAAAATTCTGCATTTTGCCTTACAAGATGTTCAAAAAAGACGTCACGAATTTTTGACTTTAGAGCATTTACTTTTTGCTATGACAACCGAAGCGCACGGTCGTATGCTTCTTGAAGGTTGTGGTGCAAGTCCCGCCATGTTGCGAGAACAATTGGAAGGTTTTTTTTCCATATATATAGATTTGCGTGATGAAAATGATACGGGTGAAGTTTTGCAAACGGAAGGGGTGCAGCGTGTGCTTGAAAATGCTTTGCGCCAAATCCGTTCTGCAGGGCGTGAGCTTGTGGAAATTGGCGATGTGCTTGCTGCTCTTATGGAAGAAGAAGACACATATGCCAATCACTATTTAAAAAAACAAGGCGTAACCCGTCAGCAAGTGCTTGAATATATTTCTCATGGTGAACACGGCACCGGTTCTCAAGGTGTAGTTGGCGATACAATGAGCCAAGATCAAGACCCCTTGGAACGCTATGCTGTTGAGCTGACAGCCAAGGCCGCGCGTGGTGAAATTGACCCACTTATTGGTCGAGAAGCCGAACTTGACCGCACTGTGGAAGTATTGTGCCGTAGGCGTAAAAACAATCCTTTGTATGTGGGTGAGCCTGGCGTTGGTAAGACAGCCATGGCCGAAGGTTTGGCCTTGCGCATTGCCGAAGGGCGCGTACCGAATCTTTTTAAGAATTCACGTATTTTTGCCTTGGATATGGGGGGTTTATTAGCCGGAGCAAGGTACAGGGGTGACTTTGAAAACCGCTTAAAGGGTGTTATTTCTTCTTTGCGCAAAATCCCCGAAGCTATTTTGTTTATTGATGAAATTCATACCATTGTGGGGGCTGGATCTACATCTGGCGGCTCTATGGACGCTTCTAATTTACTAAAGCCTGTGCTTGCCAGTGGTGAAATCCGCTGCATGGGATCCACCACGCACGAAGAGTTTCGTAATCATTTAGAAAAAGACAGAGCCTTGTCGCGCCGTTTTCAACGCATTGATGTGCGTGAGCCTTCTTCTGAAGAGTGCTTGGCTATTTTGCAAGGTGTGCAAGGCTATTATGCTACGCACCACAATGTTACCTATTCTCCTACAACGCTTAAGGCTTGTGTGGAGCTCTCTGCGCGGCATGTGCAAGACAGATTGCTGCCCGATAAAGCCATTGATGTTATGGATGAAGCAGGGGCCGCTGTGCATTTGAAAAACAGTGCTAAAGGAAAAAAAGCCAAGGTGACGGTGCAAGACATTGAACGTATTGTGGCGCGCATGGCCGGTATACCCGAACGCTCTGTTTCCGGACGAGAAAAAGAACGCTTGTCCCAGCTTGAAGAAGAGGTGCGGGCAAAGGTATTTGGTCAAGACGAAGCCGTGGGCATGACTGTTAATGCCATTTTACGCTCACGAGCCGGCCTTAACCGCGAAAATCGCCCTGCAGGTTGCTTTTTGTTTTATGGACCTACGGGAGTGGGTAAAACAGAGCTTGCCAAGCAATTGGCCGAAAAGCTTGGCATAAACTTTTTGCGCTATGACATGAGCGAATATATGGAAAAACATGCCGTATCTCGTCTTATTGGAGCGCCTCCCGGCTATGTGGGCTTTGATCAAGGCGGGCAACTTACCGAGGCCATACGCAAGGCACCGTATTCTTTAGTGCTTCTTGATGAAATAGAAAAGGCGCACCCTGATATTTATAATGTGCTTTTGCAGGTAATGGATTATGGTACTTTGACAGATAATACAGGACGCAAGGCAGATTTTCGCAATGTAATTTTGATTATGACTTCCAATGCCGGTGTGCGCGAAATGAATTCCAAAAGTGTTGGATTTGCAAAAGATAATAAGGCCTTGGCCATAGAGGCTGTGGGTAAGGGCTTAAAAGCTGTGGAAGAAACCTTTGCACCGGAATTCAGAAACAGGCTTGACGCGCTCATTCCTTTTAAGGGGCTTTCTTTTGAGCTCATGGGGCATATTGTGGATAAGTTTGTGGGGCAATTGTCTGCAAGTCTTGAAGCGCGTAAGGTAAAACTTATTCTTACCCCCGATGCCAGAGAAAAACTTGCGGAAAAAGGATATGATCCTTTGTATGGAGCCCGCCCCTTGCAAAGACTTTTACGCAATGAAATTGAAGACGTGCTCGCCAAAGAGCTGCTTTTTGGTAAACTTGTGCGTGGTGGTGTTGTAACCGTAGACGCTGCCAAGGATACTTTTTCCTTTACATACGGAATTGCTTAATGGTCGCATGGCTAAGCTCTGAGCTTGGTTTTCCCCCTGTGTGGCAAGCAAATGCAGACGGTTTGCTTGCCATGGGGGGGGATTTGCGTCCTGAGCGTTTACTCCTTGCCTATTCCCAAGGCATATTTCCTTGGTATGGCGAAGATTCTCCTCTCTTATGGTGGTCACCCGATCCACGTTGTATTTTGCCTTTAGACGCTGTGTATTGTTCAAAGCGTTTAGCCAGAAAACGTCAATCTTCCCGTTTTACTTGCACATACAATACGGCCTTTTCTAAAGTTATTGAGCACTGCGCCCAAAGCCCGCGACCCAACCAAGACGGAACATGGATTACCCCTGCCATGCAAGGGGCGTATAGGCATTTACATACTCTTGGTTTTGCCCATTCAGTGGAATGTTTTGAAGGTTCAAGACTCGTGGGAGGCCTTTATGGAGTGGCCATTGGCAAAGCTTTTTTTGGGGAATCCATGTTTTATCTTGTGCCGGACGCGTCAAAAATAGCTTTGTTATTTTTGGTGGATAGTTTGAAAGAAAAGGGTTTTATGCTTTTTGATTGCCAGCAAGAAACAAAGCATATGCAAAATATGGGCGCTGTGAGCATTGCGCGTGAGCATTTTTGTGCTCTTTTAGAAAAAGCCTTGCAGCCTTAATAGTCGATTAGTTGCCGTATGCTTGGTAAGGAATACGTATGGCAATGCCGTTATCTTCAAAAGAGTAAGGCAGACCATTAAGATAGTCTTTTTCAGCTAAGGTATTGAGTAGCATGGTGGCAATGGCTTTTCCCATGCCTTGGGCATCTTGGATAATGGTGCCGTGCATTATTCCTTGAGCAATAGCTTCTTTTGCAGCTTTTGTGCCGTCTATACCCACCACAGGAATGCTTTTTCCTGAGCCTTTTGTATTATACGTATATTCTTGCAAGGCTTTTATGGCTCCAAGAGCCATGGAATCATTATTGGCAATGATAAAATCTACTTCGTCCATATGTATACCCAGAGTTACTTTTGTGTGTTCATAGGCACATATTTCATCCCAGTCACAAACGATAGTATTACCGATTTGGCGCATATTTACACCACCCATGCGCGCACTTTGTACGCTTAATTTGCTGCGTACAATGGCTTCGGGGTTGTCAATATTTCCTTGCAGCATAATAAATTGGCAAATACCGTCTTTATTTCGGTCAACTTCTGGATTTTTATACCAAATACCTGCAATTATAGCTCCTTGTAAAATTCCCGACTGTTCGGCTGCAGAGCCCACGTACCGTGCTTTGGCGTATTTTTTTATTATATTGAGATCCGGCTCTTTGTTGAAAAAAACTACGGGAATTTCTTTGTCGCGGATCATGTTCAACACGTTTTGGCCTGCTTTCACATCCACAAGGTTCATGGCCACAGCATCGCCGCCTTCTTTAAGAAAAGTGGCCAGTTGATTTAGCTGTAGTACATGATCTTGTTGGGCATCAAAAACGGTGAATTTGACCTTGCCTTGTAATTGTTTTTCTATGGCTTCACTTACGGAGCGAATATATGTATCATCTAACCTAAAAATAAAAATTCCTACATGGGTGTCTTTGCTTATTTCTTTGGCAAAGGCAGCGGGCAAAAAAAACAAGTTGCTACATAAAGTAAAGCTCAAAATCACAGATAAAATTTTATATGCAAACATGTTATGGCTCCTCGAAATGTATAATCATTATTATGAGATATTTTCTGATTCTTTTATGGAACCCCAAAATGCAAGTACATTATAAAGTTCATCTACATTAAGAGGTTTTGTTATATGATCATTCATGCCTGCTTCCAGACTTTTTTCTTTATCGCCAACCATAGCATGGGCTGTCATGGCTATAATGGGCACGCTTGCAGAAAGTGGACGCAAGCTTTGGCGTATAGTTTGAGCGGCTGTTAAACCGTCCATGGTGGGCATTTGGATATCCATAAGAATTACATCAAAATTTTCTTTTTCCCAAAGAGCAACAGCTTCTGCCCCATTATGGGCAAGCGTTACGCTAGTGCCCATATTTTTAAGAATTTCAAGGGCGATTTCTTGATTTATTTCATTGTCTTCAGCAAGCAATATATTAAGCTTGGGCAGTGTATAATGTGCCGGAGGAGTCATGGTTTCGGTATCACTAAGATCTGCTTCCAGGCCTTCTTGGGCTTGTATGGTAAAATAAAATGTGCTGCCTTTGTGGAGTTCGCTTTCTACCCAAATGTCACCGCCAAGCAAATGCGCAAGGCTTTTGCTGATGGCAAGCCCAAGGCCTGTTCCGCCGTATTTTCTGGTGGTGGTGCCGTCTGCTTGGGAAAAAGAATCAAAGATATGTTCTTGCGCTTCTTCGGTCATGCCAATGCCTGTATCTTTTACTGTTGTTAAGAGAGTGAAATTGGCACCTTGTTTTTCAGCAATGGATATGTGCATATGTACATCACCCTTGGGGGTGAATTTAATGGCATTGGAACAAAGATTAATACAGACTTGGGTGAAGCGGAGGGGGTCGCTTACAAGGACTTTGGGCACGTCATCAGCCACACTAAACGTGAGGGTGATACCTTTTTCGTCGCATTTTGGCTGCAACATATCGCGCATGGACGTGAGTAGAGTTGATACACGAAAAGCTACATGGTCAATATCCATTTTTTCCGCTTCTATTTTGGAAAAGTCTAAAATATCATTGATAACGCCCAAGAGGGTTTTGGCTGCTGTGTCAATGCGTTGTAAATAGTTTTTTTGTTTTTCATCGGGGTTGGCGCGCAGGGCCAAATACGTCATACCCAAAATACCGTTCATGGGAGTGCGGATTTCATGGCTCATGCGTGCCAAAAAGTCACTTTTGGCCTTGGTGGCGGCTTCTGAGCGTATGACCATATCTTTAAGAGTATTCACCATTTGTGCTATGCTTTCAAAAAGGTGGCCCAGTTCATCTTTGCGTTTGCTTGAGCGCATGGTGTCACTGCGCCTTTCTGTGACAGCCTTGGCAAATTGGCTTAAGTAAGAAATGTCGCGTGTTACAGGAATGGTGAAATAGTATACACAAAACATGATGAAGAGCACGGCAAAAATATTGGCAGTAAGAATGCTGTTGCGTAGAAAAGTAGACGCTGAGAGCATATATTTGTCTTGCGAAATAGCTACAGCATAAAGGTTTGTTTGTGGTATTTGATAAAAGCCTAAAACTGTGGTGCTGTCGTTCATGGGAATTTCCATGACACCAGAGACCTGTGTTTTCATTTTTTTAAGCCAAGAGCCCAGGGGAAGGAGAGTTTTTTCTTGTTCGTTAACATGAAAAATAGAAGTGTCGTCACAAGCAAAAACAATGGGAGTAACATCAGTATAGGGCAATTCTTGTAACGAGGTATTAACAATTTTTTGGAGATTTAAAGAACTTACAAGCGCTCCTCCATAACCATTATAGACGATTTCTAAGAAAATAGGTAGTAAAAGCCCATTAAGCTTTGTGCTGTATGTGGCTGGGCCAATGCTAAAGCCTTTTTTTTGCATGGCTTCTGCAAAGAGTTTTTGGGCAATGCCTGCGGTTAAATTTTCCACAGTGGGACTTGTGCCCACAATATATTCTCCATATTCATTCACCACGTACAGGGCATTGTAATAGCCATAAGCGCGCATGATACGCTCAAATAAAGCGGTAAGACTTGCTCTTTCCTTATGAAAGCCAGGTATGTTTTTATTCACAGCCGGAATTTCCACCGCTTGCAATACGCCGGGTAGCGAAGCTGTCATAATCATATCGCGGCCAGCTTGGCCAACTTGCATAGCAATATTTTCGCCAATCATTTTCGCAGCATTTTCTAAATGCTGCTCTCTGGCTGCATGCACCACATTGTTAAAATTGTTTAGGCTAATAATAGTGGAGATGGTAAGACTTATAATAACAATAATAACAATAGAGGCGGGTAATTTGATTTTGAGACTTATGGCAGAATTAAATAAACTTTTCATAGTGTTACTTGCAGTTTGTAGGTTGAACTTAACAGAGTCTATAAGTATATGAGTAAACACTTTATGTGAATAGTCTATGCCCTCATTTGAAGGGTGTCAAAGAATAATTTATTTTTATTTTTATTTTAATAGGATACGTGAATAAAAAAACATAGCCAAAAATTTTTATAATATTTTGGCTATGTTTTTTATAGGTGAAAAGTTTTAGTATTGCTTTATTATAAGATATATTCCTTGCCAGGGTTTTCAAGAACATATCCGCCCATATCCAACAATTTTCTTTTAAAAGCTTCGCTTTTTAATATTTCCAAAACATTTTGTACCATGGGAGTATGGTAGGCATAGTCAGGAATGAGGAAGTCATAGCGTTCGGTGCACACATAAATAAAATCAAGGTCAAACATCTTTGCTGCCGAATATATGCCCATGCCCACATCGGCTGAGCCCAAAGCTATTTGAGCGGCAATGGATGTGTGGGTAAATTCTTCGCGCCCATAGCCATAAATTTGCGTGGGGTCTAAGTTTTCAGTTTTGTTTAAATAGTCAAAAAGCACACGTGTGCCCGAGCCTTTTTGGCGGTTGATAAAGCGTATGTCCTCTTTATACAAATCGTGTATGGATTGAATATTTTTAGGATTTCCTTTGGCAACCATAAAGCCTTGTTCGCGCCCTGTCACTTCCACAAGGTGTACTTTGGTGTCGCTGTCTTTAGGGAAGTATTTGTTTATGTAAGAGATATTATAGCTGCCGTCATTTTCGTCCAAAAGATGCACGCCGGCAATATGGGCTTCGCGTCTTTTTACTGCCATAATACCACCCATGGAACCTGTGTGCGAAGAGACCATGTATAAATCTTCATTATGCACATGCAACATATCGCTGAGTTCGTCCAAAAGAGGGTCGTGACTGCCGATGGCCACAAGGGAATTTTCTATTTTGTTAAGCGGTTGTAAAAGTTTTATGGGTACCGTGTCACCCGGTGCATAGCCTTCAACTCCTTGGGGGATGGTGAGCATGCCGTCGGCTTTCATAAAAGAAGACACCACGCCGGCACCACGGCTTAAGGGCGAGGCAATATAACGCCCTTCCACATAGCCCATACGCACGCGGACAAATTCTTCATATTTTACACCGGATACCACAGGGCGAGAGAGGGTAGCTTCTTGGATGGGCGTTTTGGCAAAATGCTTTTTGGTGAAAGCTTCAATGAGTGGCTTTAACAATTCTTCCATAACAATGATACCGGATACAGGATAGCCCGGAACCCCCAAGATAACCTTGGCATCTTTATATCCTAAGATGGCGGGTTTTCCGGGTTTTATGGCTATGCCGTGGTGTAGTACCGTGCCGATTTCGCGCACCACTTGTACGGTGTAATCTTCGCGCCCGGCAGAAGAGCCGGCATTGATGAGCACCATGTCGCATTCAGCTAAAGCTTGCACAGTGGCGGCTCTGATATCTGCAAAGGTATCTTTGCAAATGGGATATACTTTGCTTTCCGCACCCCATTTTTGTAACATTGCAGAAAATATGGATGAATTGAATTCCATAATGTCGCCTGTGCCGGGGTTGTTGCTTGGGGGCACTATTTCATCGCCGGTGGGAATTATACCCACAAGAGGTTTTTTGAGCACGCTTACCTGCAATACACCGCCAGCCAACATGGAACCTATGGCCGCAGGGGTGATGGTGGTGAAAGAGGGAATAATCATTTCGCCAAGGCATATATCTTCGCCGATTTGGCGTATGTGCTGGAAAGGGGTGGCGGCAGCGTGGATTTTTATGTGGCCCTTTGTGTTTTTATCTTCTTCGTCAAGATGTACCAAGTCTTCCACCATAATAATGGCGTCATAAGCGTCTGGGATGGGGTCGCCTGTGTCTAACACAAGGTATTGTTCGGGGTTTAAAATAATCGGTGTGGTTTCTGTGGCG
This sequence comes from uncultured Desulfovibrionaceae bacterium, assembly GCA_964369505.1. Taxonomy (GTDB): domain Bacteria; phylum Desulfobacterota; class Desulfovibrionia; order Desulfovibrionales; family Desulfovibrionaceae; genus CAYJAD01. Next base: position 8,911 of record CAYJGS010000034.1, read on the forward strand.
CCAAAGGTGTCTTTAGCCTTTACCGCAATACCGTCCATGGCGCTGGCATTATAATGGGGCGCGCTGATGGCGGCATAAACAGGTTTTGCATTAACACGGTCGCAAGCATCCATTACAGAGATGATTTCTTCTTCAGCGCCAAGGCCTTGTTTGCGCATGCATTCTACATAATCTTGTTTGGCCTGTTGTAAGGGAATATTTGTAAGAAATTGAAATGACATAAGAACTCCTAAAAAGTATAAACGGTTACTGGGGTGTTTTTGGCATAACCTTCGCAATCTTGTGGAATAATAAAATAGCCTTGAGCTTGGCTTAGGGTGGTAATAAGGCCTGATTTATTGCGTATGGGTTTGGCTACAAGGATATTATCTGGTTTTTTTGCGAAAAGCTCAACGGCTACAAATTGAGTGCGCCCGTGATTGGCTTCCACAGATTCGTTTAAGATGGCCGGAACTTGCGCAAGAAGTGGGGGTTCTTGGTCCATAAGTTGGTATATGAGTTTGCTCACGATACTTAAGGTCACAAAAAATACAGCCACAGGGTGCCCGGGCAGACCAAAAACGGGCTTATTGTTAATGTTAGCGAGCATGGTGGGCTTGCCGGGTTTTAAGGCTATGCCGTGAAAAAGGAGCTGACCTTGAGCTTCAAGTACGCGTCTTGTGGCATCTTTAATGCCAACACTGCTACCGCCGGAAATGAGCACCATGTCACATTCTGTGGTAGCCTTAGCCACCATGGCGTGTAAGATTTCTTCTTGGTCTTTAATTATGCCATAGCATACAGGTTTTGCCCCAAAATCTTGCACAGCGGCTGTCAAAAGATCGGTATTTACATTACGTACTTGGGCATTGTTGGGTTTTTCTTCCACAGGCACAATTTCATCGCCGGTAGTGATAATACCTATGCGCAAGCTTTGTTTTACTGGTAGATGTGTTATACCAAGTGCTGCCAGTGCACCTATGTCTTTTGCTTTAATTTGGGAGCCGGCTTGAAGTACCAATTTGTTTGGGTGCACATCATCACCTTTGTGGATAACATGTTGTCCAGGAGCCACGGCTTTGAGTATGCCAACGGTTCCATCGCCATAATCTTCTGTATATTCAATCATTTGCACAGCATCAGACCCATCAGGAATGGCACCGCCTGTGGGTATGGCGGCACAGGTGCCTTTTTGCAGGGTAAAATCTGTTTCAAGACCCATAAGAATGTGTTCTGCAACCGGCATCATGGCCGGTATGCTGTCGCTTGCGCCAAAAGTGTCGGAGGCCAAAACAGCATAGCCGTCTACGCTTGAACGTTCAAACGAAGGCACATATTCTTGGGCATAAATATTTGTTGCTAAGAATTTTTGCCTTGCTTTTTGTAGGGGCAAGTCTTCTACACGTTCTGCCAGTGGTGGGAAGTTTTCTTGCATAATAGCAAAAACTTCTTCAATATTTTTGAGTGCCAGCATAGATAATCCTAGTGGGTAAAGATTAGGGAAGTATTGATTTTATCTGTTTTTCTTATATTTCAATGCTGTCTATTTCTTGCAAGACTTGTTCAAGGCTGCCAGAAGTAACCATGCACCCTTTGCGCATATAATGCACAATATCACAAATTCTTTTAAGTTGGTTCATTTGATGGCTGATAATAAGCCATGTGGCTTTAAGCTCTTGTTGCCAATCTAAAATCCATTGTAGAAAAATGTTTAGGCTATCAATGTCTAGGTTTGAGAGCGTTTCGTCAATAATAATAAACTGCGGCTTAAAAATGAGTGCGCGGATAAAAGAAATTTTTTGTTGCTCGCCGCTGGAAAGGGTGCGGGCATATTGATGTTTTTTATTGGTTAGCCCCGCGCGTTCAAGGTAAGTATCTATGCTTGCCTCGTCTATGGGCAGATTGCGGATTTGCAGAGGGTATATAATATTTTCATAGACGGAGCGCTGGAGCATATAAGGGCGTTGCGGCATAAGCGTGATTTGGTCTGTTTGTATGTCGCCATAATCTATATGGCCGCTGTCCAATGCAATATCCCCTATGAGCATTTTGGAAAGACTAGACTTTCCACAACCATTACCACCAAAAAGTCCATGAATCTTGCCTTTTTCAAGTTCAAGATGCTCTATGTGAATAAAAAGCTCACCGCGTTGTTTTTGCAAATTAGTAATTATCAATTTCGTCTCGTTCTTTGCGTAAAAAATCTGCTATTAATTGCAAGCTGAAGGAAATGAGCAATAGGGTAACACCAAGAAAAATCCCTTCGGTATATATGCCTTGATTTTTTAAAAGAGAAATGGTGGTGGTCATGGTTCTGGTCATTTCTTTAATATTACCGCCCACAAGCATAACCGCGCCAATTTCGCTTAAAGAACGGCCAAAGCCTGTTACCATGGCAAAATACACTTCTTTATTGATTTCTTTGCGGATGAGTTTTCTGGTTTGGGGGGGATTAGCGCCAATACATTTGGCAAAAAAACGTACCGAGGGGGCAAGCCTTTGGGCGCTTGTGTATATAAGGCCTGTGATAATGGGGGTGATGATAACACATTGCGCCAAAATCATACCTTTAATAGTAAAGAGAAGCTCAAAATCTCCAAGGGGGCCGCGCCGCATAATGATAAGATATACCATAAGCCCCACCACCACAGGGGGAACCCCCATAAAGGTGCGTACTATGCGTATGACAATTTTTTTGCCGCAAAACTCGTTGCGCTCCAGCCAAAGTCCAAAATGTATGCCTATGAGTGCAGAAATAGCGGTGGCGCTAAATGCCAAGGTAAGGCTTACATAGATGGCGTGCAATGTGCCGGAATCGGCAAAAAAAAGAGAAAAAAATGCTGTTAGTGCTTCCACAATACATCTCATATGGTTTTTCTAAGGCCGTCTTGCATTAAGATGACCTTAGATAGTGTCGTCAAATGCGCCTTTTTACATATTTCTGCGTCAGATTTCGCTTATTTTTTCGGTCAAGTATGAGAAGAATACACTCCCTCAAAATAAGTTCATCTTCCTTGATATACGCAAAAATTCGCTATTTGACGACACTATCTAGAAAATTATGAAGCTTATTCAGAAACTAATTGTCTGTACCGGCATTGGGCACAAACAGAGGTTGCTTGTACTTATCAACACCAAATTCGCCCACAACTTTTTGGACTTTTGGAGAAACAATCCAATCAATAAAAGCATTGGCGGCTTTTAAGTTTGTTTTGGGGAATTTTTCAGGATTAACAGCAATGATACCGTATTGGTTGAAAAGGTTTTTGTCGCCTTCGCAAACAACCATAAGTTCTGTTTTAATGTTCGCATCGTTGGAAATCTTAAGCCAAGTGCCACGGTCGGTTAATGTATAGGCCTTTTTTTCATCAGCCATGCTGATGGTAGCGCCCATGCCTTGGCCTGATTCTACGTAATTGGGATTGCTTTTGGGGTCGATTTTTACAGCCTTCCAAATATTTACTTCTTTAGTATGTGTGCCGGACTTATCGCCGCGAGAAATAAAGGGTAATTTTTGGGTATTAATAGCGGTAAAAAATTCATTGATATTGTTGCTTTTTGCCAAAGGACCTTTGGGGCCAACAATCACAAAATCATTATACATAACAGGTACACGCTTTACGCCAAAACCTTTGGCAACAAAGGCGTCTTCGCGTGATTTTGCGTGCACAAAAACTATGTCCACGTCGCCATTTTCACCCATGGCTATGGCCTCGCCTGTGCCCACAGAAATATACTTTAAGCTGTAACCTGTATCGGCTTTAAAAAGTGGAGCAAGGTAGTCTAAAAGGCCAGTGTCTGCTGTGCTGGTGGTGGTAGCCATAAAAAGTTCATTGTCGGCTTTGGCTTCAGCTTTTAAGGGGGTGCCAATGGCCATGGCAAACACCATAAGTGCACAAAGTGCTACGGAAAATGTGTTCATCGTGTATCCTTTTTGGGTTTGAGGGTTAATAAATTGTTAAATATATGCAATGCCTATATACAATAAAATAGGTGCAACAGTGTAATGCTTTTAAACATTATTTGTGTGCTATGGACATACATCTTTTATAGAAACGTTGTCACCAACAAAAATTTGGCTTCCTTTTACGACTTTTGCAAAAACAACATGATGTGGCAGTAAGCAGTTTTTATGCATAAGCTGGCAAGGTTGTTTAGAATTTTCCATAGCAAAACATTTCTTTTTTTTAGTTGCTATGGTCAATAGAGAGCAACCTATTTTAATGCATGTGTTATCTTTAAGGTATTGTATACTTTCTGAAAGGCAAATATTATATTTGAACCTTTTAAAACAAAGCCCTTTTACTTTGGAGTGTGCTAAAAAATCCACAAGGATTTCATCTACAATAACCACAAGGCCATCGCTATGCCTAGAAGGCTGTTTATCATGGGCATGATAATCGCAAAGCATGCCAATTCCTTCGGCAAATACAGCATCTTGCACAAATGTCATATCTTGTCCTTTGGCTTTAGCATAGGCCAATTGCCTAACAAATATGTGCGGATGTGCCTGCATAGCGTAATTAGGGTAAAATGATTATGGCGCCTTTCTATATAATATATCTTTATTGTTGTTTCGTCAAATTTTTGTATAAAAACTTTTATAATTCACTTAAAATATATATTTTTTTAGACATTCTGTGTTTATTTTTAAATCGTAGTGTTGACCTGGGAAATAGTGTGGCTATGTTTATGTAGTAAAGGTTTTGCACAAATGCTTATCAGGATGCGTGTGCAAAGTATTTGTTTATTTGAGAGGAGCCTACATTAGGTGTTATTATGAAATTTTCTTATACAAAATTATGTGTTGTGCTCGTTTTTATAGTGGGTAGTGCATGGTTTTTACACACTAAAAGTCCGTATGAGGCACAAGCGTTAACTATGCCACATGCTGTGCACAATGTTGCTATGGAACCAGGAGAAAGGAGTATGCCTAAACTTAATGCGCTCACTGCAGAAGAAGAACGTATTCTTGTGCATAAGGGTACAGAAGCTCCCTATTCTGGGGAGTATGTAAATGCAAAAGCTGAAGGTTTATATACTTGCCGTCGTTGTAATGCGCCCTTGTATTTTTCTAAAGATAAATTCGACTCGCAATGCGGCTGGCCAAGCTTTGATGATGTGGTGCCGGGAGCGGTTTTGCGCGTGCCTGATGCTGATGGTAGGCGCACCGAAATAGTTTGTGCCGCTTGTGGTGGGCACCTTGGGCATGTGTTTGAAGGTGAAGGCTTTACTGCCAAAAACACAAGGCATTGTGTTAACTCTTTATCTATGAAACTCATAGAGGGCAAAGAGGGACTTGCCGAATTAGGCGCCACAGCTTTCTTTGGCGGGGGGTGCTTTTGGGGCGTTGAAGATGGATTTTCAGCTTTGCCCGGCGTTTTGGACGTAGAATCTGGCTATATGGGAGGTACAACCAATTTTCCCACTTATAAAGCTGTTACTACCGGAGAAACAGGACATGCGGAAGTTGTTCGAGTACGCTATGACCCTACCAAAACAGATTTTGAAACATTAGCAAGGTTCTTTTTTGAAATCCATGACCCCACGCAACTTAACAGGCAAGGGGTTGATATAGGCAGTCAATACCGTAGTGTGATTTATTATACTACACCAGAACAAAAGGAAATTTCTGAAAAGCTTATCGCTATTTTGCAAGAAAAAGGCTTTAAGGTGGTTACAGAATTAACAGCGGCGCCGGCTTTTTTTGCCGCAGAAGATTATCATCAAGACTTTACAGCTCGCACAGGTCGCGGAGCTTGCCACTTGCCGGTAAAGCGCTTTGGCGATGATGTATAATAAGCTGACAGAAAAATCATAAACTGAAGGCTTTGCGTATGCAAAGCTCAGACTGCGGACAAAGCCATAATGCAAAGAGGCTTTGTAATATGTACAAAGAAAAATTCAAAATTTGAATTTTAAGGCTTTAAAAAGGCGTTATGAGTCGTGTTTTTTTGAAATCTTAAATGCGGCAAGTTTTATATTTCAAAGATAACATATTGCCGCCATTAAAGTTTTTTTTGGAGGGGGTCTGGGGGAACGCTTTTTTGTTCACAAAAAAGGTTCCCCCAGGAGACTTTGTCAGCACT
>CAYJGS010000035.1:0-1387 GCA_964369505.1 uncultured Desulfovibrionaceae bacterium
CAAAAATTATACTGCCTTGCGGGTGGCTTTGGCAGCAGCTAAAGTAAAATCTTGCAAGCGTTGCGCATAAGGTGGTTTTGAAAAGAAAGCGGAACCAGATACCAAAACATCGGCTCCTGCATCCACCAGCGCAGCAATATTATTAGGGTCAACCCCACCGTCCACTTGAATACGCACATGGTTGCGACCGGCATTATCAAGCATGGCACGCAAAGCGCGCACTTTTTCATAGGTGGGCTGCAAAAAGCTTTGCCCAGAAAAACCGGGATTTACGCTCATAATAAGCACCATATCCACATCATTAAGCACATATTCAAGGCTGTGCAAGGGCGTTGCCGGATTGAGCGCTGCACCGGCATGCATACCCAAAGCACGTATAGCGGCCAAGGTGCGTTGCAAATGACGCGTGGCCTCCACATGCACCACAAGCATATCAGCGCCAGCTTTTTTGAAATCTTCAAGGTAACGCTCCGGCGCTTCTATCATAAGGTGCACGTCAAAATACAATTTTGAGCACGCCCGCATGGCAGCCATAACCGGCGGTCCAAAGGTTATATTGGGCACAAATGCGCCATCCATAATGTCAAGGTGCGCCCATGTAATACCGGCTTCTTCCAAATTTTTAAGCTCTTCGCCTATATGAGCAAAATCTGCACTAAGTAATGACGGGGATAATATCACTATAGAGCCTCCATTGGTTAATCCAAAAGGCTTGGACGGGTGAGACCATAAAGCATGGTACGCATATGCTGCAATTCTTTGCGCACACTTTCAAGAAATTCATGGGTTTCGTTCCATCGCTCTGCTGTGGGCATGGGCACCAGATGGCTTTGGTCTGTGGGGGTATTTTGTTTGCCTGTGAGCAGTTGCGTATCTTCGCTTTGCTGACTTTGAGGTACTACATCATCACTCAAACGAATACGTAAAATTTTTGGAGATTTTTTAATAATTTTGGGTTGTGCTTTGATTTTTGGTAAAACATTGGGCAAAGCGGCCTGTGTGGGAACATCGCCATCGTCTGCCTGCATGGCTTTTACCTGTGCCTGTAAAGCAAGTACTTGCGCATGTATTTGCTCTTTTTGTTCTTTATCAAGACCAAGTTCTTCACCCAAAGGATCTTCCCAGTGCGGGCTTTTGGCCATACGCAACATACGCCTTGCCCCTTCAATGGTCATGCCTTTTTCGTGCAACAAATATTTTATACGCTTGAGCAAAGCCACATGCGATTCTGTATACACACGTTGCCCTTTATCGGTACGTAGTGGATCTATTTGTGAAAATTCCGTTTCCCAAAAACGCAGCACATAGCTTTTAAGCCCAAGCATGCTGGCTACTTCGCCAATGCGATAGGTTTTTTCCACCATATCCACCTCCAAAACAACGTGTA
>CAYJGS010000035.1:1487-14822 GCA_964369505.1 uncultured Desulfovibrionaceae bacterium
TATTAAATACGCACATTCAAGGTTTTCACCAAGGATTGTGCAATTTTTTCTCTTTCTTTATCGGCCTCAGAATCTTTAAGCGTGCGGGCATCGTGACGGAATGTCAATCTATACGTAATATTACGTCCACCTTCTTTCGGCTCAAAATAGTCAATAAGGCAAATATCTTCCAACAAAGGAAGTTTCATACCACGCACATGCAAAAGCACTGCTCCCACTGGCAAAGCTTCTTCTGTCATAACTGTAATATCACGGCGAATGGGCGGATACATGGGCAAAGGCTTAAAGGCAATGCGCGCTTTATGCGCCAGCTCATATAAGGCTTGCAAATCAAGTTCAGCCAGCCACACATCTTTTTTTGCATGAAAATCTTCTGCCATGGCCGGTTGCACCCGCCCCATAACACCGATTTCTTGTTCACCCACACTTACTTTTACAGCCGGCAATAAATACGCGTGCTGTTCTTCAATTGTATATGTTGCACTCTCAATATGCAAGTGTGTTAAAAGGTGCTCCACAAGCCCTTTTAAATCGCTATAATCCACCGGAGCTTCTACCTGCGGCCAAGTGCCGTCAAAGCGGTCTCCATAAAGCAAAAGCCCAAGGCGCCCTTGCTCACAAACGGTAGTTTCTGATGTTGCGTCGGCAGTAAATACATGGGCCAATTCAAATAAACGAATTCCACCACCGGCAATCACATTGCCATGGGCAATATTTACGCGCAAATTTTGTAGCAATCCCGGCGCTAAAGCTGTGCGCAATGCGTCTTGCTCTGCCGACAAAGGATTCAAAATAGACACTCTGCCTTCTTTGGGCAAATGCAAGTGGTCTAAATCTTTATGCCCAACAAAACTGTAGTTCACCGCTTCGTTAAGCCCAAGCCCCATACCCCATTTTTTTATGCGCGACCAAAAAACATATTTAGATTCAGGCGCGCCCGCATCGTCAAGTCTTTGGGGGATAAGCGGCAAACAAGGTTCAATGCGGTCAATACCATACACACGCCCTACTTCTTCTATAAGGTCAGCTTCGCGGCTCACATCTCCGCGCCAAGAAGGCGCAAGCACCTGCCAGGTATCGGCTTTATTTTTATCTACAGTAAATCCAAGCTTTTGCAAAGTGTCAAAGCAAAAATCTGCGCAAAAATCTGCCTCAAGCTTCAAGCCCAATAAATCTTGAGCTCTTTGCATGCGAAAAGGTATGCTCACAGCCTGCCAAGGAGTAGGTTCTGCAATGCACACTCCGGGGCGCACATGACCGCCAGAAAATTCTGCCATAAGCTGTGCCGCTCTATTCATGGCCCATGTATTACCCACTTGGTCAACACCGCGTTCAAAGCGGTAAGAAGCTTCACTAGAAAGCCCCAAACGACGCGAAGTTTTGCGTATGGAAGCAGGACGGAACACAGCGCTTTCTAAAAATACCGTATTTGAAGCCTCGGTTATTTCTGAATCAAGCCCACCCATAACACCGGCTAAACCAACGGCACCTTCTGCATCGCGTATGGTAATATCTTGTGCACAAAGCACACGTTCTTGCCCGTCAAGGGTAATACACTTCTCACCCTCTTGCGCCACAGCCACAGTGATGGTATTGCCACGGATTTTATCCCTATCAAAAGCGTGCAATGGTTGCCCGCATTCCATAAGCACATAGTTTGTTACATCCACTATATTGGATATGGGGCGCACACCTATGGCGTGCAAGCGGTGCCGCACGCGCATAGGAGAAGGCTGAATACGTACATTTTCAATGATTTTACCTTGATATAGAGGACACTGCACGGCATCTGCTATGGTGATGGACACTTCATTACTGGCATCGGAACCTTTTTCTTCCAAGGTAAAACTTGGTAAGGAAAGGGGTAAATCATAAGCAAGAGCCACTTCGCGCGCAAGACCAAGCACAGACATGCAATCAGCACGGTTGGGCGTTATGCCAATATTGAGCACTTCAAGGTCAAGATCTAAATATTCCACAAGCTTTTGCCCAATGGGAGCTTCTGCCGGCAAAACCATAATGCCGCTGTGTTCTTCGCTAAGACCAAGCTCACGTTCAGAACAAATCATGCCCATGGACACTTGCCCGCGCAATTTGGCTTTTTTTATCTGCAAGCCACCAGGCATGGTGGTTCCCACCATGGCCACGGGCACCTTTTGCCCTTGAGCCACATTGGGCGCACCGCACACAATATCCAAAGGCTCAGCTTGTCCCACGTCTACCTTACACACTGAAAGTTTATCCGCTTCGGGGTGTTTTGCACACTCAAGCACATGGCCTATAATAATATGCGCTATATCCGCATAAGGATAGATGATTTCTTCAAGTTCAAGACCGAGCATGGTCAAGCGCTGGCCAAGTTCTTCCGCGCTGCCTTTAAAAGGCACAAATTCTTGCAGCCATTTTACACTTAATAACATGGTAAACTCTTTTGTTATAATAAGATAGTGATATTAAAAATTCCAACCGGCATCTGTTTCTGGACCATCCGGTAAAGGGCGTTCATCAAGTTGCCTGCGCGAACCGCCAAAAGCGCCGCTGCGCAAACGCGAACGTGGCGCTTGTTCTTCTTCTTCGCCAAGTACGGGATTGCCATAGGCATCCACCATACCCTGACCTGCCATTATTTTTTTTTGTTGGCGGCTTTCAGCATCAGGCCCATAACTGTGCCTTTGGTTGCCTTCAAGCCCGGTATGCGGAGCATTGGTTGCGGCAATACACACTGCACTAAAGCTTAAAAATACGCCCCATATACAGCCAATTATAAAAAAAGAACATACGCATTTCTTACACATTTTCAACAAAGAACAATTCAATCCACGCATAATGTTACCCAATGGTTTTACCTAAATTGCGACAAAAAACGTACGTCATTTTCAAAATACATACGTAAGTCACCTATGCCGTATTTAAGCATGGCCACACGTTCCACCCCAAGGCCAAAGGCAAAGCCTGTATATTCTTCGGGGTCATAACCCACGGCTTCAAACACTGCCGGATCTACCATGCCACAACCAAGAATTTCCACCCAACCTGTGCCTTTGCACACACGGCAAAGCTCGGTGCCAATTTGCCCTGCACCGCCACAAATGCAGCAAGAAATATCTGCCTCGGCCGACGGTTCGGTAAAAGGAAAAAAACTTGGGCGAAAGCGTACCTTGGTTTGTGCACCAAAAACACCGCGCATAAAAGCTGTAAGGGTGCCGCGCAAATCTGCCATACTCACTTTGCGATCCACAAAAAGCCCTTCCACTTGGTGGAACATGGGCGTGTGGGTGATATCAGAGTCGCGACGGTACACCTTACCCGGCACAACCACAGCCAAAGGTGGTTTTTTGGCAAGCATACTACGCACTTGCACCGGTGATGTATGGGTGCGCAAAAGCACTTTATCTGTAATATACAAAGTATCTTGCATATCACGTGCGGGATGCTCCGGCGGCAAATTTAAGGCTTCAAAGTTATAAAAATCCGTTTCCACCTCAGGGCCAGACACAATATCATAGCCAAGTTTAGTGAAAATAGAGCAAATTTCTTCCATGACCATGGTTGTGGGGTGCAATGATCCTTGCCAAGGAGCGCGGGCAGGCATGGACGCATCAAATCGAGCCAAAGCCAAAGCTTCAAGTTCTGCTTCTATGGCTGCTTTTTTCTTATCAAAAAGTTCATTAAGGGCAATTTTTATTTCATTGGCCTTTTGTCCAACGGCCGGCTTTTCCGAAGCTGCAAGCTTTGGCAATTCGGCCATAATTTGAGCCATAAGCCCCTTACGCCCCAAAAACTCTATGCGCAAAGCCTCTAGATCAGATAATAAAGAAGCCTGGTCAAGCCCTTCTTGGAGCTTAAGGACCAGGCTTTCCAGTGCATTAAGAAGATTCATACGCTTCCCTAACAGGTAGCTCAAAAACAGTACCCATAAAAAAATTTCACGCCATAAAGCTTGAAGGACACATATTTTTTTGCATAGTCTATAAATTTTAAAAGATAAAAAATCTTACAAATAATCTAAATCTTCCCAGAGCCATAAAGACTCTGGGAAGACACGTGTTATTTGCTGTCTATTATTAGTCGTAATTGAAAAAGGCTTATTTTAATGCAGCCTTAGCAACATCCACAATCTTTGCAAAATCTTCTTTGGAGCGCACAGCCATGTCGGCAAGTACCTTACGGTTTAACTCCACTTGAGCTTTTTGCAAACCATGCATGAAACGACTATAAGATAAGCCATGTTCACGGGCACCGGCATTAATACGCAAAATCCATAACTTACGGAATTCGCGCTTGCGCAGTTTACGGCCAACAAAGGCGTATTGTAATGAACGTTCCACAGCCTCGCGCGCAGTGCGATATAAACGGCTGCGACCGCCACGGAACCCCTTGGCAAGGGTTAAGTATTTTTTATGCCTGCGATGTGCGGCAAGACCTCTCTTTACACGCATGTAAATATCCTCCGATGTCAAGCGAGGCGGAGATCATGCCAGCCTGACAGGAATTATAAATAACAAAGTGCAGCCTCAAAGCACCCCAAATGGGGATTTATAAGCTCCTCGCGCTGCCAACAATAAACAAGCTTAAATAAATTTAAGCGTAAGGCATCATACGACGGACAGCTTTTTCATTTGTTGCATCAACAAGAGTAGCTTGTCCAAGACGCATTTTGCGTTTGGCGTTTTTCTTAGTCAAAATATGGCGCAAGTTTTGACGGCGACGTTTAAACTTGCCTGTGCCTGTGACTTCAAAACGCTTGGCGGCAGAGCGCCTAGTTTTGATTTTTGGCATGTTTTCTCCTTAAACATCCATAGACAACAAAAAACACGTTTTAAATCAAGACTTACTTTGCAGAATCTGCTAAAGCCTCAATTTGACGATACAAAAAACAAAATTATTGAAGGGCAAGCAAAAACAGCCCCCACTCTTGTTTTTTGACCTTGTGTTGGCAATAGACAACACAAGAAGACCCCTGCTTTTATGCAACAGGTCCTACATCGCAAGCGAAAATAATTTTCGCGCGAAAAGATTCAAAAAACAAACACATACACATTCAAACAAATGTCTATGCTTGCTTTTTGATAACGCTGACTACAAGTCAACGCTTCGGTAAATCTCTGGCAAATACATGCAAGGAATTTACCACAGTGACAGTGACAATACGTAAGACATTCTTTAGCCTCACGTCAAAATTATGCAAAAAAAGGTAAAACTGCATAATTATTGTTTTTCTGTTTGCGAAGAGTGTGATAGTTGCTCCGCAAGCAAAAAGAATCCCCGCTTGCGAAGAGTGTGATAGTTGCTCCGCAAGCAAAGATGCCGTAATTTGCCTCAAATTCAATAGAAAATCAAGAGGCAAAAAACGGAAATTTTTTATTTATTTTTTGGGCACCAAAAGCATTTGCAATGTACGGCCTTCGGCCTTGGGCTCTTGATCAACCCGTGCAATATCTTGAGTATCCTGCATAACGCGCTCTAAAATGGTAACACCGCGATCTTTATGCACGATTTCACGCCCTCTAAAAAACACCGTAACCTTGCAGCGATCTCCACCTTCAATAAAGCGGCGAATATGGCGCAATTTTGTTTCGTAGTCATGGTCATCGGTTTTGGGGCGCACTTTAATTTCTTTGATTTGCACCACAGTTTGCCTTTTCTTGGCTTCCTGTTTCTTTTTTTGCTGCTCGTATTTGAACTTACCATAGTCCATAATACGGCACACGGGTGGCTCGGCAGTAGAAGCAACTTCCACAAGGTCCATGCCCGCTTCTTTAGCGGCTAAAATGGCGTCATTACGGGATAAAATTCCCAATTGCTCACCTTCCGCACCAATAACACGCACTTCTCTTGCGCGTATCATTTCATTGCGGCGCACACTATCTTGCGGCATTTCACGCCGCGGTTTCATATTAGGCGAAGCGATAATGCATCCCTCTCTGCTTAAAAGGTTCATCACAATCGGCCCTTATAAGTTCTACCACTTCTGCAAGTGTTTTCAGGCCAAGATTTTCTCCATTGCGAAGGCGCACATTCACACCTCCAGCTTCCACTTCTTTATCTCCAATCACAAGGATATAGGGGATCTTATTCACTTGAGCTTCACGAACTTTAAAGCCCAGCTTTTCATTGCGTGTATCAGCCTGCACGCGAATGCCGGCATCTTGCAATACTTTTTCTGCCACAACACTAAAAGTATGTTGTGCATCGGTAACGGTGAGCAAACGAGCCTGCTCAGGCGCAATCCATGCAGGCATAGCTCCTGCAAAATGCTCTATCAATATGCCCACAAAGCGTTCCATAGATCCCATAATGGCTCTGTGCAACATAACAGGTCTATGGCGTTCGCCATCTTGCCCCACGTATTCAAGCTCAAAGCGTTCAGGTAAAGTAAAGTCGCATTGGATAGTTGAACATTGCCATTCTCGTCCCAGAGAATCAAGCAATTTTACGTCAATTTTTGGACCATAAAAGGCTCCGTCACCTTCGTTTATTGCATATTCAATGCCAACTTTTTCTGCTGCCTGTATGAGCGCATTGGTAGCAAGTTCCCAAGCTTCATCGGTGCCTATGCTTTTCTCAGGCCTTGTGGACACAACGACTTTGTAGTCAAAATTAAATATACCCATCAAGTCGGCAATAAGGTCTATAATTTTAATGATTTCGCCTTCTAATTGTTCCGGCATACAAAGAACATGGGCATCGTCTTGTGTAAATTGACGCACCCGCATAAGACCGTGCAAAGCGCCCGACATTTCATGCCTGTGCACAAGCCCAAGCTCAAAATAGCGCTGCGGCAATTCTCGATAACTGCGTAAATTATTCTTATAAATAAGCATATGAGCTATGCAGTTCATGGGTTTTACGCCATAGGCATCATCTTCTATGCTAGTAAAATACATATTTTCGCGATAATTATCATAGTGGCCCGATTTTTGCCAAGTCTCCACGCGCAATAACTGTGGCCCTTGTACAATACCGTATTGACGCTTCAAATGTTCTTTGCGCCAAAAATCTTCTAAAATTGTACGTAAAAGCATGCCTTTTGGCAACCAAAACACCATTCCCGGCGCCACATCTTCATAGAAGGTAAAAAGCTCTAATTCGCGACCAAGTTTGCGGTGATCACGTCGCTTTGCTTCTTCTAAACGGTGCAAATACGCTTTAAGAGATTTTTCGTCCGCAAAGGCTGTGCCATAAATACGAGAAAGCATTTTGTTTTTTTCATCACCGCGCCAATAGGCACCGGCAACAGAAAGCAGAGTAAAAGCCTTAATAAAACCTGCATGCGGAATATGTGGCCCGCGGCACAAATCTAAAAAGTCGCCGCATTGATAAAAAGACACCCTATCAGCTTCAATACCTGCAATTATTTCCGCCTTGTATGTTTCTCCAAGCTTGGTGAAGTGTTCAATGGCCGCATTTTTTTCCATAACAGTATGGGTAAAGGGCAAAGCCTCTTTAATCATGTTTTTCATTTCTGCTTCAATGGCGGCAAAATCTTCGGGAGTAAAGGGTCTAGCTGCATCAAAATCGTAATAAAAACCGCTATCTATAGAAGGGCCTATGGTAACCTTGGTGCCTTTAAAAAGCTTTTGCACAGCTGCAGCCATCACATGAGATGTAGAGTGGCGCAATAAATCAAGCCCTTCTTCACTGTCCAAAAATATGGGCTTTAAGACTTGAGTACCCTTTGGCAAGGGCGCGTCTAAGTCGAGCATGAAATATTCTTCACCGTCTAAAATAACAGAAGGTTCCACACCGCAAGCCACAACGCTTTTAAATTTTTTACCGCTAAGACCTGCTTTTAAAGCTTCGGCAATACTGGCATTTTCCGGTACTTCTACCATATTTTCATCTATTTGCACATTCACAATCAAACTCCGAAATACAATATATAAAAAGGGAAGGTTGTACCTTCCCTTCAGATAATTTTTTAATTGGTAGGAACGAGCAGACTTGAACTGCTGCCCCCTTCCATGTCAAGGAAGTGCTCTAGCCACCTGAGCTACGCTCCTACATTCTAAGCAAGTGACTTATTTACTCTGCATCGCAGATTTCGTCAAGCTTTTTTTGCTTTCGGACAAGCTAAACACCTGCACCGTACTTCTTCACCAAACAATCCAGTCTTTGCAGGCTTGCCTCGCGCCCGAGCACTGCCATAACATCCGGCAAGTGCGGCCCGCCCATATAGCCAAGCAAAGCCACGCGCAAAGGCGGCCCCACTTGTTTGAATTTCAAGCCTTGCGTCTCCACAAAGGTGTTTAAGCTTGCTTCAAGGTTTTGTGCCGAAAAATCTTCTTCCTTGGCAAAATATTCCGCCAATTTTTGTATGATTGCCACGCTTTCGGCATTTATGGCTTTCGCCAAAGCCTTTTCGTCATAGGCAAGCTCATGGGCTTGCACCAACATGGGGCGCAAGCTTTCTGCCAAATCCACAAGGTTTGAAGCCCTTTCACGGAAAAGCCCCACAAGATCTTGCATTTTTAGCAAATCCACCTGAGTAAAACCTAATTTTTGCACAAAAGGCCATGTGCGTTTGGCCAAATCTTCCAAGGGAAGGTTGCGCACATAATGCGCATTAAGCCATTGTAATTTATCAGGATCAAAAGCAGAAGGCGAAGCATTTAAGCTTTTACCTTCAAAATGATAGATAAGTTCATCAAGGCTAAAAATTTCTTGGTCGCCATGGCTCCAACCAAGACGTACCAAATAGTTGACCAAGGCTTCCGGCAAAAGTCCGTCTTCTTCATATTCAATAACAGCGCGGGCGCCGTGCCTTTTGGACAATTTTTGCTTGTCAGGCCCAAGTATCATGGGCACATGTCCAAAGGTGGGTACTGCAAGCCCAAGTGCTTCATAAATAAGGATTTGTTTAAATGTATTGGCCACGTGATCATCACCGCGCATAACATGGCTTATGTGCATGTCATAATCATCCACCACCACGGCCATATTATACGTAGGCATGCCGTCGGCGCGCATAATGACCATATCGTCAAGTTCTGTCACATCCACATGCAGGGGGCCTTTTACCATATCGTCAAAACTGACCCTACCTTGCAAGGGTGTTTTTAAGCGTACACAATGCCCCTTGCCGGGTCCCACGTTCACTTCGCGGCACCTGCCGTTATAGCGGGGTTTTTCCCCCTTGGCGCGCGCTTCTTCGCGCATGGCTTCTACTTCTTCTGCGGAACAAGAACACCAATACGCTTGCCCCCTACTGAGCAATTTTTGCGCATATTCATTATAGGCGGCTGTGCGCTTTGTTTGGTATGTGGGCTCACCATTCCACTGCAGGCCAAGCCAGCGCATAGAAGCTAAAATAGAATCGGTATATTCTTGTTTTGAGCGCTCTAAATCTGTGTCTTCTATACGTAAATAGAATTCACCCCCAAAGTGTTTGGCCAGCAACCAACAAAAAAGCGCTGTGCGTGCGCCCCCAATATGCAGATGTCCTGTAGGGCTTGGGGCAAAGCGAGTTATGACTTTTTTCATATATATATTCCTCTAGCAAGGTGTTAAAAAATCCATGTATGCGACTACATACAAGGCAATGGCTCACAAAGTCAAGAAAAGAGACTTCTGCAAATTTATTATGTAGAGGGTCATGGAGCGTTGACGCTGGTCAGAAAAAGGAAACTAGCCTTTTTTTTCATATAGCGATACCTTAATTTACATACAAAAATATAGGGGCTATGCTTATAATGAAAAAAACCTACATACACCTATTTTGCTTAAGCATGGTCAGTGCTCTTGGTTATCTTATTATGTATGGAGACAGCAACTTTCAAGGCATGGCTTTGTATATACTTGGCATGGTTATAACAGGTTGGATACTTTTTGTGTTATGCGCTCGCGGCTGACCTTATCCATTCGCGGCAGCAAATACTTCTTTTTCCAGAATTGCCGCACAAAATGTCATACTGTTTAGTGCATAGCTTGACAAAAGCTTCTTGTATGATTAATTTTGTTTTGCGACGGTGTTGCTGCACCGCCGCATGGGCAAGTCCCACGATATAAGGTTTAGGTTACATCAAAAGTTTTACCCCTGTCATGACTCCATTTCATGGCAGGGAACTCTTTTACTTACCACCGCGATAAGTAACGAGCGCAAGAATAATGCCAGCAATCAAGCTTGCAAGTACATTAGACCAGAATTGCTCCATAAGCACACCTCCAAGATAGGCAAGCGCAACACTTGCCGGAACTCTCATGAGAATGCCCACAAAATTTCTATACAAAATTCCCTTGTAGTTCAAGCCCGCATAAAAGCCCCGGTAAAACATACAAAAGCCCATACTTGTCAAAATTTACCCTTCATGCTATTTTCCGTGCATGTTTTTTCGTTCTAAAAAATCCAAAGAAAGCCCGCGCAAAGTGGTTATTGTTGGTGCCGGAGAAGTGGGCTACCACGTGGCCATGCGCCTTGCCAACGAGCAAAAGCACGTTATCGTCATAGATATCAACGAACAAGCCCTACAACGCATAGACGATACCATGGATGTGCAAACCGTGTGCGGTTCCGGTTCAAGCCCGCGTGTATTGCACGACTTAGGGTTGAAAAATTCTGACGTATTTTTGGCCGTAACCAACAGTGATGAAAATAATATTCTGGCCTGCCTCTTTGCCAATACTCTTGCCCCCAAAGCCCAAAAGCTTGCCCGCATTCGCAACAGAGAATACTTAACCCACAGCAATATACTAGACAATCCTGCCTTAAATATCAGCGCCTTAGTTAATCCAGAGCAAGAAATTGTGCAAAGCATTGACAAGCGCCTTACCCTACCCGGGGCTGTGGAGTATGGCGAATTTGCCGACGGGCGCATTTGCATGGTGGCCATGAAAATGCAAGAAGGCCCCCTACTTGGCAAGCCCCTTAAATATTTTAGAGAAATTGTACAAGAAGAGCAAATCATGGTGGGCGCCATTGTGCGGGATAAATCTCTTATTATTCCTTCTGGCGACAATGCCTTGCAAAAAGGCGATGTGGCGTATTTTTTATATCAATCCACAGCACAGCCGGCTTTATTGCAAGCCCTTGATCGCACAACAGGTTTTGTTTCTTCTGTGTGCATTATGGGTGGGGGCAGCATTGGTTTTTGCATGGCAGAAACTTTTGCCCGCAAAGGCATTGCCGTTACCATCATCGAACGTAATGCCGCACGTTGTGCAGAGCTTGCCAATGCCTTAGAAAATGTCATTATATTACACGGTGATGGCACAGACAAAAAGCTTTTTGAAGAAGAAAACCTCATCCACACCGACGCTTTTGTAGCCTTAACCAGCGATCAAAACACCAATATTGTGTCTTGCCTTTTGGCAAAATCCTTGGGCATGCGCGAAGCTGTTTCTCGCGTAGATAAAGCAGAATATCTTTATTTACTTGAACAAATCGGCATAGACCATAGCGTGAGTTTGCGCTATTCAGCCGTAAACAGTATTTTGCAATATGTGCGGCAAGAGTCGGTGATTTCTTGTGTTTCTGTAGGAGATGAAGCTGCTGAAATCATTGAAGCAAAAGTGAATGAAACATCCCCCCTTATGGGGCGAGCTGTCTATGCCTTGGGGCTCCCCAAGGGCGTTTTAATGCTTGCCATTATCCGCGAAGATGCAGCCTATATCCCCAAGGGTGACACGGTTATCAATGCCGGCGACCGCATACTCTTACTCGCTTTGCGAGATGTTATAGGCCAGCTAGAAAAAATACTTGAGTGACAACCACCCTTATGGCAAACATCATATTTATCATAGGCTTACTCTTTTTTTGTATGGCACTTTGCATGGCAAGCCTTTTGCCCGTGTCTTATTGGTATGCCGACGGAGCTGCATTTGGTATTCTTTTGGCCATACTCGCCACTTTTGTTTGTGGCCTGCTGTGCATGCCCGCTTATTGGAAAAAAAAAGCAGGCTTTAGCCAACAAAAAGCCTTTGCCACCGTGGGGCTTTGCTGGATTATGACCAGCCTTGTGGGCACTTTTCCCTTTATATTCACAGGCGAACTAAGCTTCACCGACGCTTTTTTTGAAAGCGTATCCGGCTTCACCACCACCGGCGCCAGCATTTTGCCCGATGTGGAAATCATACCCAAAAGCCTATTGCTTTGGCGCTCTCTCACCCATTGGCTTGGCGGCATGGGCATAGTGCTACTTTCTCTAGCTCTTTTTTCGCTCTTGGGTGTGGGCGGCATACAGCTATATAAAGCAGAAGTTTCCGGCCACATGCCAGACAGGCTTACCCCAAGGCTGCGCGACACCGCCACCCTACTCTGGAAAATATATGTGGTCATGACCATAGCACTCATCCTGCTTCTGTATATGGGCGGCATGGGCTTATTTGACGCCATAAATCATAGCTTTGCCACCATTGCCACCGGGGGTTTTTCCACCCGCAATGCTTCTCTGGCCGCTTTTCCAAGCCCTTTTATTCAATGGACAATTATTTTTTTCATGTGCATAGCCGGCATCAACTTCACCCTGCATTTACGCTTTTTACGCGGGCATAGGCTGTGTTTTTTTAAAAATGCCGAATGCCGCACCTATTTTTGGATACTTGGCCTAAGCATCTTTGCCATCAGCCTTACACTTTGGGCAAAGCAAGTATTTTCTGTACAAAGTTTAAGCGAATTTGAAAGCCTTCTGCGCGCCGTAACCTTTCAAGTGGTTTCCATCTGCACAACCACAGGCTTTGCCACCGAAAACTACGCCCTTTGGCCACCATTTACCTTGGGTATACTACTCATCCTCACCCTCATCGGCGGCTGTGTGGGCTCCACCGCCGGCGGCCTTAAAATGCTGCGCGTGCACATTCTAACCCGCCTAACCATGCTCGAAAACTTCCGCTTTCTCCATCCGCGCTTGGTACGCCCCTTTAAACTGGACGGCAAAAGCTTGCCCGCCACAGCCATCATGTCCATTGTGGCATATTTCCTTTTACTTATGTGCCTTTTAATACTCTGCACCCTCATCCTCCTATTTTGCAACCTTGACCTAGAAACAGCCTTCACCGCAAGCCTTACAAGCCTTTCCAACGTGGGCCCAGGCCTTGGCACCGTGGGCCCTGTAAATAATTTTGCCCACATCCCAAGCATTGCAAAATGGGTGCTCAGCATAGCCATGCTTTTTGGCAGGCTAGAAATTTACGCCATACTCATACTCTTTACCCCAGATTTTTGGAAACAACGCTCATGGTGATATTCTGGGGAGGAAGGCCCCCCCTCAGCCACTTTGCTACGGACACTTGCCAAAGTATATCTTGACAAAGCTTCACTTCATACTTATGTAAAAAGCAGAGAGGGCAAGTGCGGTTACACTCACCCTCTCCTAGGGCAACCCTTCGCCGTATTCAGGT
>CAYJGS010000036.1:0-9128 GCA_964369505.1 uncultured Desulfovibrionaceae bacterium
TTGATGTGTATTTTAATGGAAAAGCACCTAAAAAACCCGCATGGGCAAACTGCTAACAAGAGTATCACGCAACAATAGATTGCAAGCATAACATCTTAGTAGTACACTTATGCGCATCTTTTAGGGGGAAATTATATGGATTATCTACGCGACTTTAAAAATCCCGAAACGTGCCAGCCACTTTTGGAAAAACTCACACAAATCTTAGACGGTAAAGAACTGCGCTTTATGGAAGTGTGCGGCACCCATACCGTATCTATTTTTCATAGCGGCCTGCGCGGACTTTTGCCACCAAATATCATTCACCTGTCAGGGCCGGGTTGCCCTGTGTGCGTTACCCATGACGCGGAAGTGGCCACTTTTCTTGAGCTTGCAGGGCGCGACGGTATTATTTTGGCCACTTTTGGCGATTTGCTACGCGTTCCAGGCCCAGACGGCACAAGCCTAAAACATGCACAAGCCCAAGGTGCACGCATAGAAATTGTGTACTCCCCCATGGACGCCATAAATCTTGCGCAAAAAAATCCTAATGATACCGTGGTATTTATTGGTATTGGTTTTGAAACCACAGCTCCAACTGTGGCCGGCACCATGATTATGGCAAAACAGCAAGGCATTAAAAATTTATGTATGCTTTCTTTTCATAAATTAGTTCCGCCCGCTTTGCGTGCCCTTTTAGAAGATAAAGCTTGTAAGGTAGACGCCTTTTTGCTTCCGGGGCATGTGTGCACTGTGCTTGGGATTGAGCCCTATGCATTTTTAGAAGAGTATAAAACCCCTGGAATTGTAGGGGGATTTGAAAGCGCCGACATCTTGCTCGCTCTTTGTATGATGGCAGAATCATTGCAAAAAAAAGATTATCGAGTGCAAAATGCTTATGCTAGAGCCGTAGCCTTAGAGGGTAATGCCAAAGCTCGTGCTATTATGGAAGAGGTTTTTGTTCCTTGCAACGCGCTATGGCGCGGCATAGGCGAAATTCCCCAAAGTGGTTTAGCCATTGCGCCGGCTTTTGCCCATATGGACGCCATGCAAAGGCTTCAGATCACTCTGCCTGAAGCTAAAAAAATTCCCGGCTGTCGCTGTGGCGATATACTTAAGGGTATTTTGTCACCGCCAGAATGTCCGCTCTTTGGCAAAAGCTGTACACCTGCCAAACCCGTTGGACCTTGTATGGTTTCCACCGAAGGCTCTTGCGCCGCTTATTACAAATACCGTTTGGAAAATTAAAATATCTGCATAAATTATCAAGCTTTAGAATTAAAAGGAATATGTCATGTCCGACACAATTTTATTGGATTACGGAAGCGGTGGCAAAGCTTCACAACGCCTTATCAGTCAATGTTTTTTTAAGCATTTTGCCAACGAAACCTTAGAAAAAATGGATGATGCCGCGCTCTTGCATGTGTCTGGCCCCATTGCCATGAGCACAGATTCGTATACCGTAACACCATTGTTTTTTCCTGGTGGCAGTATTGGCACTCTTGCCGTGCATGGCACCGTGAATGATGTGGCCATGCTTGGCGCAAAACCTCTCTATCTAAGCGTTGGTTTTATCATCGAAGAAGGCTTGCCCATGCAAGAGCTTGAACGCATTGTGAAAGATATGGCAAATGCTGCCAAAGAAGCCCAAGTGCGCATAGTCACAGGCGATACTAAGGTTGTCCCCAAAGGCATGTGCGACAAAATATTTATTAATACCACCGGTATAGGCGAAATAATCACGCCGCATCCTCCTTCAGGCCACCGTGCGGCAAGCGGTGATGTTGTTATTATAAGTGGAGCCATGGGCAATCATGGCTTGACTATCATGGCGCAGCGCGAGGGTCTTTCTTTTGTGAGTGATGTCATGTCCGATTCAGCTTCTTTGCACGGCATGGTGGAAAATATTTTGCAAAATGTGACGGATAAAAAAAGCGTACATGTATTGCGAGATCCCACGCGCGGCGGCCTTGCCACAACGCTTAACGAAATTGCAACGCAATCAAAAGTTACTATAATTATAGACGAAAAATCCATCCCTATTGATGAAAGCGTGCGCAATGGCTGTTCTTTCTTAGGGCTTGACCCTTTGTATCTTGCCAATGAAGGCAAGCTTATTTGCTTAGTGCCAGAACACGAAGCGGAGAATGTGCTCAAATCCATGCAGGCACATTCCAAGGGCGTTCATGCCACTATTATTGGTAAAGTTGTGGCTCCAGAAGAAGGAAAAAGCCGTGCAGGGCAAGTGCTTTTACAAACAGAAATAGGCGGCAAGCGCCTTTTATCCATGCTCGAAGGAGACCAATTGCCCAGAATTTGCTAATTTTTTTGAAAATAATAATACAATATATTTAGTGTATTAAATACAACCTCTCATAAAAGTTCTTCCTTTGAAAAAAAATCTATTGACGAATAATTCCTATTTAGCATAAGCTGGTAAAAGATTGTGAAAAAGGTGTCTAAAGGCCTTTTTCACGCCAGCTTCATGTACATATGTACCGTTTTCCCAGTTTTGTGGTTTAGGAAAAATGTTTAAGCAATTGCTATGCTTAAATATTTTATTTTTTTTAGCCTAGCACATACTTTGTGCGAAAAATAGCATTTTGGGAGGTTTTATGTCTTTGAGTTATGCTGCAATGGAAAAAACGTTAATGGATTCTTTGCGTTTGTACCATCATCCCGTCGCCGTTACTTTTTTATTTTCTGACGAAGAAGTTAAAAAGTTTGCCGAATGTACTCCACATGTTGTCCCTGTGAAACCCCTTACTTTCTGTCAGTGGGAAGTGACTGCGCGCATGCAAAATAAAACTGTTCTTGGTATGAAAGACACCTGCGCTTGCACCAATGGTTGGGTAAGCTTTGGCTGGAAAGAAATTGATGCCCAAGAAATTAAGAGCCAAATCAAGTACTGTGTGGACCTTGACCAAGCCGAGCGTTTTTTGCGTTCAAAGCCACACTTGCCCTTTGGTGAATTAAAAGCCATTGGTGTGGGCCCCCTTGGTCAAGCGCAAATGGATCCCAGTATTATACATTTTTATTGCGATAATATTCAATCATATCACTTAGCTGTAGATTATGCAGCCGCAACAGACACTCATCCCTTACGCACATCTATTACCATGAGTTCTTCTGCTTGTGGCGGTTCTGTCTATTGCTATAATGAAAATACTTTCAACTGTTGTCCCGCTTGCTCAGGCAGTTATAATGCTGGCAAGACAGAGCGCGGCGAAGTGAATGTATTTATTCCTTTCGGGCACTTAGAGCCCACAGTGAAGCGTCTTCTGCAACGCATGGAACAAAATAATAATTCAAGCTCCATCACACGCCCAGGGGATGCCTTCCCCGGCGGTGATATCTGTAAAAACTGTCCGCTCATCGTGTATAAAAAAGGATCAAGCGATCCTTGCGCAGCTTGTGATAATAAGTAGTAAGTGTTTATTATTAAAAGGATAATGTGATGAAAAAGTTGTATATATTTTCTCTTTTACTTTTTGCCATGCTGCATGTGGTCATGCCTGTTTTTGCCGAAGCTGCCGAAACAACCACAAAAAATGCAAGCACAGAAGTTGCACCCCAAAGTCCCCTTGAAGCAGCCATCGCTTCGGCAGTCACAGAAGGAAAGCTTGACCCCAAAGCCGAACCGGGCTTTTTGGGCATTCCGGGTGCTCCGCAAATTTCGCCAGTCATGGGTTTTTTGTGGGCCATTTGGGTAGGGTGGATATTCTCCACCGTGGGCGCTTTTGGCGGTATTATGGCTTCTGTGGGGCACGTTAGTGTATTTGGCCTTGGTGACTATGCCCAATCTTTTGGCAAAGGAACCCCATTAAATAAAGGTATTACCGATTCTATTCGTGTTTCAAACCAATGGCTTGTGGGTTGTTCTGCCCTCATTTCTTCCTACAAGCAATACAGCCTTGGCCGCTTGGTGTTGCCCTTGGGTGTTGCCCTTGGCATAGGCTCGCTGGCCGGCTCCATTTTAGTGCCTGTGTTAACACAAGGCAAAATAGACTTTAGTGATTATATTGGTTATTTTGGTCTTTTTGTTTTGGGTCTTGGCTGCTATCTTTTCTATGAAACAACTCCGGCCGCCAAAGCCAAGAAAAAATTGGCCGCCGCTGCCGCCAAAGCCTTTGAAGAAGCCTCCAAAGGCCATGCAGACAGTGGTGTGCAAACAAGAGTGCAAATAGTCAGCATCACCCCTGCCAAAGTAGTTTTTACTTTTTGCGGTGTTGAATTTTCCTTCGCCACACTCATGCCCGTCATCGGTGGCTTTATTATCGCTTCTGTGGCCTCTTTCTTGGGCGTTGGCGGCGGTTTCTTGCTTGTACCATTTTTGACCAGCATTTCACAACTTCCCATGTACTTGGCAGCCGGCACCTCGGCCTTTGCGGTGCTTGTGGGCATGGTCACCTCCATTTCCACCTTTATGTTTGGTGGTACCCCTGTGTATTGGTCACTCATTGGCGTGGAACTGGCCGGTATTGTCATCGGTTCTTGGGTAGGCCCCATGACCGCTAAATACCTCTCCGACGTATGGCTTAAGCGCATATTCATAGTTTTAGCCTTCTTAGTGGGCATTAACTATGTGTTGCGTGGATTCTTTGGCATGCGCCTTTGGTAATTAGGATTTTTGGGGAAAGACGGATGTGTTTTTTTGGGGAAAGGAACTTTTTTTAGGAAAAAAAAGTTCCTTTCCCCAAACCCCTCTCCTCAAAAAAACCAATGGCGGCAATGGGCTATCTTTGTAATAAGCTCTTTGCCGCATTCAAAATATGAATATTAATTTTAGATTCTAGTAAAAGTACGTCATGCAAAGTCACCTCCTCCCACCTTGGCTAGACGCCTTTCTTATAACGCCCTTTCGCTGGCCAAACGAAGCGCATTTGGGGCTTTGGCTCGGTTCGGCCATACTTGCCCTATATTGTGTAATCATAGGTAAATGCGTATACGAACTTTTGCTAAAAATACACGGTAAATATTATGGGGGCATACAAGATAATGTGCAGCGTTACCACAAAGTGAGCATGGACGCTCTGCATTCTGGTAATAAAGAAGCCTATTTAGCAGCCAATAAATTAGCGCATGAGCATTTTGGAAAACATTTTTTTGCCAAAGCCAGCGTGAGTATGGCCTCGCTTGTGCCTGTGCCCTTTGCACTCACGTGGCTTTCCTGGCGCTTTGAAGGGCTCACCCTCTATACCATACCCCATACCCAAATTCAAATGGGCTATGTCTTTGTTTTTCTTGTCTGTTATATTGTGCTGCGCATAAGTATTGGTAAGATTTTTAGGCATATGGAATTACTATATCGCGCGTCGTAATGAGGGGGTAGGGCATCTGTAGAAAAGCCCTTCCCCCACGCTGCAAAGCTAGATTTTTATATAAGCTTTAATAAAACTTCATTAAGACTGCGTTTGGGTACAAAATGTACGGCTTTTTCGTTGCGCCAATACATAAAGCTGCCGTCAGCGGGCATGGGAGCTATATGGCGTTCTTCTTTTTGCACACCTATGCCAAGCACAAGAAGCATATCCATATCTTCGGGGATGCCGCCAAAAACTGCAATGCAGTCATTGGGTGAAAAAGATGCGTGCATGCAAGCGCCATAGCCCTTGCTTTGGGCAGCAAGCTGTATGGTTTGGGCTGCTATGCCCACGTCCATGTGTACTAATTTTGTAGCATTTTTAGGAGCTAAAATGGCTATATAAGCTGTGGGGCGTTCGCCATCTATGGGGCCATCCCATTTTAAAGCACCGGCCCAGCGAGTGTGTGGGAAAATAGCATCGCAAGCTTCTTTACTGTGTGCTGCTACATAGCGTAATACTTGAGCATTTCTGGCACAAGGGGCAATGCGGGCTATATCTATCAATGCTTGAACTTCTTCTTGCCCAATTCTTTGCTCTTCCACAAAACGGCGGCACGAGCGTGCTTCTTCTACAAGTTTTTTAAAATCCATAAATTCCTCACGAAAAAAGTAAAAAAAGTGTTTGGCTTATCACAATGACAGAACCGAAAAAATCGCCATTGCACCCTTGTTCATCATGGGCTTTGCGGCGCAAAATATACATGCACGCCATGTGCAGCATAATAAAGCAGAGCGCTGTTGTAAAGCTTGGTGTTATATATAGCACGCATAAAAGAGAGAGTAAGCCATATAAAAAACAAAGCTGTGGGCTTTTGCCGGCGCAAACCTTAGCCCCAAGGGTGCTTTTTGCATGTGGCCTTGTGGTGCAGGCAAAGAGCACAGCGCTCATGCGCCCATAGGCCGGTGCAAGGATAAGGGCTAGCCAAGAGCTATTTTGTAAATGCGTATGGATGGTACAAAGCGCAAAAGCTAAGGCAAAAAAAAGTGCCATGGCTCCAAAGGCGCCAAGGCGACTGTCGTACATAATCTGCCAGAATTTTTCGCCTGTAGTGTGATAGGCATCGCCAAGGTCGGCAATGGCATCATAGTGCAGGCCACGCGTAAGCCAAAGTTCAAGACCCAGATAGCTTAAGGCCAATATCCAGAGAGAAAAAAAATGTGTGCTATGTAGCACATAAACAAAGCATGTGAGTATGACCCCAAGCAAAAGACCTACCACGCCGTACCAGCGCAGCGAAGCAGCTATAAGGGCATCATCCACAAGGCGAGGCTTGCCAAAGCGGGTTAAAAAAGAAAGAGCCACAAAAAAAGCGTGCATAGGCTTTTACATCATAAGCTAGACTGCAAAAAAAATATACATTATGATGGGCGGCTGAGCTTAAAGGCCAGCGTGTATAAATGGTGGAAAAAGTCCACATATTCCACATGCACATTATCAGGCACACGTATGCGCGTGGGGGCAAAGTTCAAAATACCGCGCACACCTGATTCGATGAGATGATTGGCAGCCCTTTGTGCCCTTTCGGGTGGGGTGGTGATAATGCCCATTTCTATGCGATGCTCGTCCACTTTCTCTTTAAGTCGTTTGGTACACATGACTTCAAGGCCATAAACTTTTTCGCCTATTTTAAAGGGATC
The DNA here is from genome assembly GCA_964369505.1 of uncultured Desulfovibrionaceae bacterium. Taxonomy (GTDB): domain Bacteria; phylum Desulfobacterota; class Desulfovibrionia; order Desulfovibrionales; family Desulfovibrionaceae; genus CAYJAD01. Next base: position 6,983 of record CAYJGS010000036.1, read on the forward strand.
ACAGTCAAAAGCACCTACAATATTAAAACCTTTAACTCTGAATTCCCCGTGATTTAAAATAGCGCGTCCCATATTACCAACACCTATAAGCGCTGTGCGCCATTCGCGGTTAATACCCAAGGCATCAGAAATGGAAGCAATGAGGCTTTTGACATAATAGCCTACGCCGCGCACGCCAAATTCACCAAAATATGATAAATCTTTACGTACTTGCGAAGCATTTACATCACACGCTTTTGCCAAAGGATCAGAAGATATAACTTCAATCCCTTCTTGCTCAAGGTGTTCTAATACTTGGATATATATGGAAAGTCTTTGAATGGTAGCCTTAGGGATGTGTTCGTTTTTTATGGTATTCATGTATTTTTACCTTGGGTATTCTGTACATTTATGGTGTGTTGTGAAAAAAAGGACATGCCTTTATGTTAAGTCTGTATGTTGGGTGTGTCAATGGGGTGGAAGAAAGAAAGGTATAAAAAAACTGTATTGCAAAACAGGGTGAATATATTTATTATTTTTTAAAAGTCAAGCAAAAAATGTTACCACGCTTTGGTGTGTGAGTTGGTTTTTTATGCGTTTATTTGAGCAAGTTTTACAATATGTTCAAACTCTGCTTCACTTACAGGTTGTATAGAAAGGCGGCTGCCTTTTTTCATAAGTTCCATGCTGGCAAGCTCTGGTTCTTCTTTTAATATTTTTCGAGAAAGGGGTAAGGAAAAATTTGTCATAAAGCGCACGTCCACCATATCCCAAAGGGGAGAGATGGCGGTGGAGCGTGGGTCAAAATGGTCATTTTGGGGGTCAAAAGCCGTGTGGTCTGGATAAGCTTCGCGTACAACTGTAACAATGCCCATAATTTCTGGGTTTTTGCCGCTATGGTAAAACAACCCTTTATCGCCAAGCTTCATGCTGCGCATAAAATTGCGTGCTTGATAATTACGCACACCGTCCCATGCTGTAGTTTGTTGAGGGGCGTTTTGTAAATCTTGCCAAGAAAAACAGTGTGCTTCACTTTTAAATAGCCAATATTGCATGTTTAATCCTAAGTGTTAAATGTTTTTGAGGGCTTGCTCAAAAAGTTTAGCAAGCGGCATATCGCCTGTTTGTTCAGCCCATTGGCGTAAAGAATGGGCTTTGTGTTGCAGGTTTTCTTTTTGTGCCATGTCCTTATACATTTCTTGTAATCCATGAGCTATGTTGGTGGCCAAGGCCACATCTCCAGCATCTTTGGCCGCTTGGATTACAGCTTGCATATTTTCCGGTAGGGGAGCAATTTGGGCAAGATACAGTCTTTGTTGTAGAGCTTCTTCCATATTGCCAAACTTGGTGTAGTGTTGCGCTAAAAGGGCATATCCGCCCATCCAAAAAGGTTCGAGCTCTAATCGCGCAAGACAGCGTTCTTCCGAAAAATTTTGGGCAAAGGCTGTGCTTAAAGCCTGCTCTTTGGCCTCTGGCAAAGTTATATATAGCTCAAGGCATGGGCTTAAGCGTGGCACAAAACCGTCGTCTATGGCAAAATTGTGTTGGTCTGGTTTGAACATACCTTGGCGGCGCTTGGTGAGCAGGGCAGCGTTTGGACCGTCATGGTCAAAACGCCCGGGTGTTTGCGATGTTATATGATATATACAACTTTGAGGAATGCATGTAAGGTTAAAACCTTTTTGGCGCACGGCGCAACAAAGGTCTAAATCCTCAAACCCATTAACATATTCTGTAAAAAAACCGCCGCAGTCATGAAAAAGTTTTGTTGGTATGAGCAAGGCTGCGCCGGTTATGGCCTGAAGGTTACGCTTTTTGCGTACTAAAGCATGATTTTGCGGAAAAAGATGATACAGGTGCACCAGCTCTAATGTAGGGCTAAAGCCTATGCCAAGATGCTGCACCTTTTGGCTGGGGTAAAGCAATAAAGGCCCCACCATGCCCAACTTAGGGGTATTTTCCAAAGCTTGCATAAGGGGAGGAAGCCAGTTTTTTGTGAGTAGGGTGTCATTATTCAAAAAAAATAATAATTCACCTTGGGCTTTTTGTGCTCCTGCATTGCAAGCTCTGGCAAAGCCTATGTTTTCTGGCATATGCAAGGCGTGGCCGTGTTTTCCAAAAAGGTTTTGCAAGGTTGGAGCTAAAGCTTCCTTGGTTGCATCAGTGG
>CAYJGS010000036.1:9138-14636 GCA_964369505.1 uncultured Desulfovibrionaceae bacterium
ATTATCTATTACTATAATTTCTACGCGCAATTCTTTGGGTGTGTGTGCAGCCAAGCTTTCAAGGCAGGGTTTGGTAAGTTCCCACAAATTCCAAGCTGGAATAATAACGGAAACTTTGGGCGCATATGTGCTTTGTTCTTGGGTCATTATATTTTCCATGTGTAACAAGTCATTACGTTCAACAAGCGGCTAGGTGTGAAGCTATTTGAGTAATTTTTTTGAGCAAATCTTGTTGTGCCTTTTGCTGTGTCTTTTGGCGTAAAAAGTCTATGTTTTGCTCTGTAAAAAGGTGTTCGAGCTTTATTTTATTACCAAAAATATGTGCTGTAGCCGCGCGGCTTTTGGCTTGCTTGAGGCTTGAGTGTTGCACGTGTTTTATGCGCACGCCCCCTGCATATACTATATCTGTAAATGTTTGATTTTGCATCAATTGCAAGCGCATGTCTCTTTCTACATCGTCAAATTGGCTGGGATTAAAGCGCACGTCAAAAAAAGTTGGGTATGTGTTTTCAGAAAAACGCAAAAGGTGGCAGCAGCCGGAAACAGAAAGGCAAGGGCGCGTGTAGCGCGTGAGTAAATGTTCAGCCATGCCCATGCCGGAGCCGCAAAGAAAAATACGCTCATCAAAATCGGCAAAAGAGCGTTGCCCCATGCCCTTGGGTTGTAAGAGAAAATCGGCACACTGCACAGGATGTGGCGCCATGTGCCCCTCGATGGCAGCCCCCACGACGGCGGCTTTGGGATAAGCCTTTGCGGCATTTTGCAAGCCGTGCAACCAGCCTTTTGGTAAAAGCACATCGTCGTCTAAAAAGACCATTTGGCCTGTACAGCAAATTTCTTCTTGCTTGAGCAACCAATTTCGCGCGGCAGGTGCTCCTATATTTACTGGCAATTCAATGGTATGCAATTGACCACCGGCTTTATTGGGCCATTGTTTGGCCAGCTTTTTAAGCATAGATGCTGTATTGTCGCTGGAACCATTGTTGAGCACATAGACTTTGGCTTGCGCGGCTTCGGTTTGGCATAGGCTGAGTAAGCTTTGTTCTAATACTTCGGCTTTATTCCAAGAATACAGCGCAATGGGAGGCAGAGGTGCAGGGTTGGAAATTTTGGGCGCAAAGAGCATATGGTGTAAGCATAAAACAATATTAGGGTGCCAAGGATTATTTTGCCATACTTCGGCCATAAGGCGTAAAGCTTCTTCGTGTTCCCCCATATTTTCTAGGCACCAGGCTTTGCGCATGTTTTGCCAGTGGCTAAAGTGGGAAAGGTCTGGGGAAAAATCTGGGCAAAGAGCGGCGTGGGCTTCGTGGGGCTTTTGGAATAAAAGGCTCCAAGCAGCTGTATATCTTAGGCAAAGTTCTTGAGTATAGGGTTTTATGCTTGCGGGAGCATTTTTTGCAAATATGCGTAACAAATCTTTGATATTTTGGCCTTCCGTGTCATGCGTAAGGCACCAAGCAAGAGCCTGTTCAAGCCAAAAGCCTCCGTATTGTTCATGGTTTACATATTTTTGAGATTGAGTTAGAATTGCGGGATTATGCGTAGAATTCATATTTTGCAATAAAGCAATATCTTGTAATATATGCTCATTTGCTGTGTTTTGCGCGGGGATTTGGCAATAGTTGGCAAGATCGGCATATATGGGATCTTTTATATTAGCTGCCAAAAGTTTGAGTAAGCGCCCGTGTAAAGGGAACTCTTGCCAAGTAAAATGCGCCATTTGCAGGGTAGCCATATTTCCAAGGTGCGTGTGCGGAGCAGGAAGGGGCTGGTGTAAAAAAGGTGTGATGCATTGCCAAGCTGCAAAAGGCCCAAGGGCACCATGAACCCACGTGGGAGAATGAGTGCAAATATTATGTAAATTATTTGCGTATTGTTGCGGAGAAAGTTTTTTCATATTTTGGCTCAAAAATATGGATATCGTTTGTTCCAGTATGAACAAAATAGCACGAAGAGGCAATGCTTCCTTTATACTTTTTTTAGATTCCGTAAAAAGTGCAAAAAGTACTTTTTTTTTCGTATTATGGAGCTTTTACACTTGTCATTCTGCTTTTTTTGACGTATCTTTGTTTTGAGGGGTGCCATGTGTTTTGATGGCAGATTGCATTGCCCTTGATGCAATAAGGCTTTGGAAAAAGTTTTAGCGATATTTATTTTGTGTTGTAGTGTATAGATTAGAAAATACTTTTTTCAACTACGGTTAATGTATTAAGGAGAGACCTAGTGTCTTTTTCATGGGAAGATATTCCTGCAGCTGTGGCGCGGCCTTTGCTTCAAGGTTCCGTAGGTAATCTGCATCTTTTGGATATTAGTAATAAGATTTTAGAAGCAACGCAAACTGTTCCTCAAGACAAGGCCATGCGTTGGCTTGCTATGTCAGCGCAAGTTATGATGTCTGCCTGGGAATGGGATATACTCAATCCCAATACGGCTAACTATGTATTAAAGCTGCATGAAATGTATCCTGTGCTTGATACACAAGCTTTGGCTTTTGCCAGAACTGTGGGTGAGATAACTCCACCTGCCAATGTGATGGAATTTCAATATGTTCTTTTAAAAGAAGGGCATGACGCTGCCTTAGATTATTTGGAAAACGCCTTAAGGCGTGATTCTGGGCAGCTATTTTGGCTTTGGCGCGGTATATTGCTTGGCATGGCAAGTGGTAAATTTGCCGAAGTGGAGCGTTGGCTCTCGCGCGATAAGGTGTTGCCCAAGGGGGTGCGTCTTGGTTTGCTCGGGGATGCGGCCATGGGAAAAGGGGATTTTTTGGGCGCAAGTGCTTGTTATCTTGCTTCTTTGCGTGAATTTCCATCCCTTGTGTGGCGCGAGCGTTTGGGTGAGGCCTCTTTGCAGAATAAATCCTTAGATTTAGCCTTGGGGCAGTGGGATTTGGTTTTGCAAAAACGTCCATGGCATACAAATCTTTTGTTAAAGCGTTATGACCTTAAAAATAGCAACCATGAAGGGAAAATCTTTCCTGAAGGACGTGGGGCAGTACTTTTATATACTTGGAATAAAGCAAGTTATTTAGAACAGAGTTTAACCTCTTTAGCAGAATCTGACATGCGCGATACGCCCATAATTGTTCTAAATAATGGTTCTACAGACCATACTAAGTCTGTGATTAAAGCATTTGAACACAAGCTTGGTGAACGTTTTATTTCGGTGGAAGTGCCCTGTAATATTGGAGCTCCGGCTGCTCGCAACTGGTTATTAACTTTGCCGGAAACGCAAAACTGCCAGTGGGTTGCTTTTTTGGATGACGACGCTGTAGTGCCGGATAATTGGTTATATTTGTTTGGTCAAGCCATGCAAACATATCCGGATAGCCCTGTATATGGCTGTCGTGTGGTTGATAGTGACGCTCCGCATGTTATCCAAAGTGCTGATTTGCACTTGGAAGAAGGGGGCGAAGTTGGTTCTGCCGAAGGCGGCAACCGTGGAAAAGAGCCTTTGCATATGCAACGTTTTACTTTTACGAATATTCAAAATCATTGTTTTGATTATGGTTCTTTTTCTTATATGCGTCCTTGTGTTTCTGTAACTGGATGTTGCCATTTGTTAAGGCGTAAGGCTCTTGATGCTATTGGGCATTTTGATGTGCGCTTTTCGCCAAGCCAATATGACGACTTAGAGCATGATATACGTTATGCATTACAGGCTAAATGGCCTGTGTATCAAGGGCATTTACGCGTTGATCATGCACGAAAATCTGGCAATGAGGCTTCTGTTCAGGATTCGGCTATTATGTCAGCATGGGCTAATTTGTTTAAATTACAAACAAAATACACTCACGAAGAATACTCCCAAATCAGACAACTAGAGCATGACATGCTTTTGTCTGATATAATAGCAAAACAATCTTAATCGTCAAGAGGACTAGGGTGATGTATGCCCACAGCTAAAAGCAGCAATTCTTCTACTTCTACCCGTGAGGGGGAAACATTGGAGAATTGCTTAGAGCAAGTGTGCCTTATTGATATGGTTTGGGATTGTGCAAGTAACGATTTACTTGTACAAGGTGACGGTTTTCCCGTGCTTGGTTATGCCGAGAAAAAAATACCGAAAACCATGCCGGAGTGGCTGAAATTTTTGCACGCTGCAGACAAAAAACAGGCTGTGCAAGCCAATGAAGCTTTGATGTGCCATGAGGATATTGTTGACTTTATACAAGTTTGCTACAGAGTTCGTAATACATCGGGGGCCTATGTAACATTTGTGGGTTCGCACCGCGTTGTGAACCGTGATGCAGCGGGCAAAGCGCTCAAGATGCATGTTACCTTATATTGTGTTCCCGCATCTCAGGAAACAAAGACCCTGTGTTGCGAAACTACATGTAACAGTATTGACGTGTTGCAGAAAAATACAGTTATTTCATGCATGCACAATGAAGCAGGAGAATTAACTATTCCCGACCAAGAACGATGTTTATTGCTCAACATTGGCAATGATGGAGTTTGGGAATGGGATGTACCAAATGATACAGTTACCTATAGCAAACTCACAGCAAATTCTTTGGGTTATGAATTTGAAGAATTGCCAAAAAGCTTTAAGGAGTATGCTGCTTTATTGCACCCAGACGATATTGAAAGAGCTAAGGCTGGGTATAAAAAAGTGTTTGAATCCAATGCAGATGGGGTAGACTTTTTAGAAAATACATATAGAGTCCGCTCTAAAAATGGTGAATATAAATGGATTTTATCGCGTTCTCAAGTGTTTAAGCGGGATGCTTCGGGGCGCGCAGAAAAAGTGTTTGGCTTTTTCTTAGATGTTACCAATCTTTATAGTATACAAGAAGCGCTTATTCAGATTTCTCATTATGATTCTTTAACTAAAGTATGTAACCGATTTTATTTTGATAAAAGAGTTTCTGAAACAAGTGTATCTGATTATCCCATAAGTATTATTTGTGTGGATATTGATGGCTTAAAGCTTACCAATGATAACCTTGGCCATGCTGTAGGCGATGCTTTACTTGTGAATGTGGCAACGCTTTTGCAAGAATATTTACCAAGCTCAGCACTCATAGGCCGTGTTGGTGGGGACGAGTTTACTATACTTTTGTGCAATTGTGATAAGCTTGAGGTGCGCAAAATAGTAAAAGGGCTTTATGCTGCCATGTTAGATTGGAATGCAAAACATACAGATCCCATTTTCTTTGCCCTTGGTTCGGCCACAACCATAAAACCGGAACCTGTGCACAAGCTCATAGTAAAAGCAGATAAACGCATGCTTGTGTCTAAGAAAAAGAATCGTTTTAAACATCGCAAAGTTATTTGTGAATGGATTACCGCGCAAACGGGATCCCCCGTAGACCTTATGGATCGCCGCATTACCATGGGCAGTGTGCCAGAAGACGAAGATTAGATAGCGGCGCAGAACCCACGAAATGTTTTGTCATTAAACTGAAAAAGCAGGCTAGGAGCCTGCTTTTTTTGTGTAAAAGAAAACCTCCCGCTAGGCGGGAGGTTCTAAAAAGCTTACAGCTATAAGTA
>CAYJGS010000037.1:0-14632 GCA_964369505.1 uncultured Desulfovibrionaceae bacterium
AAAAAGCAATCTTTCTTGCATCTTACACTTTTTGAACTGCCTGAGAAGAACGAAAGTTTTGGTTTGTTTAAAAAAATTTTTGTTTGAAACGACTTTTTCAATAAGCTGCTATAATTATCAAAAATAAGCTCAGAAAAATCTTTGCCTTTTATTGTATTGCAGAGTAAAATGCTTTTTGCTTATTTTAGTTGAGCCTGAAAAACTGTGCAACCATGTATAATTGCGGATGTAAAACATAGAAGTGGCTACAGAAAAAATGCCAGAAACCAAGCATGTAATGCGACTTTCGGGCATTTTTACGGCATTAACACACTTGTTTTTCAAGGCTCGACTAAGGAAATTTTTCTGTAAGAAAAATTTCGCGCCACGTAAAATAAGCCAGAATTTACTTCTGGCGTCCCCTATAGGGGGATTTGGAGTGAGCGTGCCTTTAGAAAAATGCATTGAAAATGCGTTTTTCATGTTCGACTATTTTAGGTAAAGTGAAGCATGTTTCGTTTGGTAATAGAAGCGCTGTGTTAAATGCTTCTAGGTAGTTATATTACAATGACTTTGTGTTTTTGGAGGATAATATGGCAGTAGAAATTCCTGAGAAAAATTTAGCTCTTGATTTTGTTCGCATAACTGAAGCCGCAGCCTTAGCTTCTGCGCGGTGGCTTGGGCGCGGTCAAAAAGAATCTGGTGATGGCGCTGCTGTGGACGCAATGCGTAATACCTTCAGATCTTTAAACATTGATGGTAGCGTAATCATTGGTGAGGGTGAAAAAGACGATGCCCCCATGCTCCACAATGGCGAAAAAGTGGGTTCCGGTAAAGGGCCCAAAATGGATGTGGCCGTTGACCCTGTAGAAGGCACAAGCCTGCTCGCATATGGTCGCCCCAATGCCATTTCGGTTATAGGGGTTTCTCCGGCGGGCACCATGTTTAATCCAGGGCCTAGCTTTTATATGCAAAAGTTGGTGGTGCCGCGTGATGCGGCCAATGTGGTGGATCTTGACGCACCGGTGGGTGTAAATTTAAAAAATGTGGCTAATGCTCTTGGCAAATCTGTACACGACCTTGTGGTTTTTGTTCTTGATAAACCACGCCATGAAGATCTGATCAGCGAAATCCGCACAGCTGGTGCGCGTATTCAATTGCATACCGACGGTGATGTGTCCGGTGCTCTTATGGCTGTGGATCCAAGATCTGAGGTAGATGTGATGATGGGAACAGGCGGCACTCCAGAGGGTGTGCTTGCAGCTTGTGCCATAAAAGGACTTGCCGGGCAAATTTTTGCAAGGCTTGACCCCCAATCCTATGTAGAAAAAGAAGCCATTGCCGAAGCAGGCATAGATGTGCGCGAGGTCTTGACCGTCAACGACTTGGTGCGTTCGGACGAATGTTTTTTTGCCGCTACGGGTATTTCCGGAGGCACATTTTTACGTGGCGTTGCCTATACAGGACATAATGCCATAACTCATTCCATGGTTTTGCGTGGTAAAACAGGTACCTTGCGCTATATTGAATCGTATCACAATATTGATAGACTAAACCAAATCAGCGCTGTGCAATATTAAACCGAGGCTGTATGTTGCGTATTTTTACTTCCTTAAAGCAGGGCGCTTTTTTAGTAAAAGCGGCCGTGCTTATGCTTGGTGTTCTTGTGTTTTTGGGGCAGGCTACAGCTCAAGCTGTCAGCGTGTATGAAAATCAAGAAATTATGAAGGATGAAGAACTAGCTTCTTTTATTAAACTTTTACCTCAATTTAGAGCTTGGGCTGTTTCGGCACAAGAAGAAGCTTCGCCAACCATAGTGGACGGTAAGGCCGATTTTGTATATTCCGAAAAAGCGGCCGCGTGGGTACGTCAGCGCGGTTGGGATCCAAGGCGTTTTTTTTCCGTTATGGGCAAGGCTGCCGCGGGCATATACCTACTTGCTGAAGGTAGCGGAGTTGAAAGCAAAAAATCCAAAGATATGCCAGCTATAACTGAAGAAGAATTGAACCTTGTTTCTAGGTATTTATCAGATTTACTCAATGCCGGAAGCGACTCACCACCCATAAATAGATAATAAATATCCAGCGTATTTCTAAAGCCTGAAGATGTCTATGCTTATGCTAAGACCTTTTCAGGCTTTTCTGCGTAAGTTCCCGTGCCTTCCAAAGTATAAATCCAATTTTATTGCACTGTTAAATGCCGAAGTGAGTGTGCCTTCAAAAAGTTGCCATTAGTGATGTAGACGTAAAATATTATTATTTTTTACATTTATCATTTTTTTTGTGCCGACTGCATATTTTTGTTGACAATAATCACGCTCTGCTATATTTCTATGCAAGACACATTGTATACAAAATACAGAACACAAAAATTAAAAGGATTTCCCATGAACTTCATACATTTTATAAATAACCAAACTTCTTTGTGGTGGCGCTCTTTTGTATATAGGAGAGATGCCTAGTCTTTTTTGCACAGACATTGCTAATATAATGCCCCTCTCCGCGCTTTTTTCACGGAGGGGGCTTTTTTTTGACATTTATAAGGAGTGTATATGAACACCACTAAGATCATAACGTTACAGCACAAAGTCAACACCCTGTCGGCCGATGTGCACACCCCCATAAGCCTTTTCATGGGCTTTCCAACCTCTGAGCACGCCATTTTATTAGAAAGTGCCGCTGTGGATGGTCGCTGGGGGCGCTACAGTTTGCTGGCACACGACGCAGCACTTTTTATATATTGTCGCCAAGGTCTTTTGCAGCTTGATATCATAGACCCACAACTTAAACCTTTGCAAGAATATGCAGGCATGCCCTATGTTGCAGGCTTACGCGCGCTTATGAAGCGCATAGAAGTAAAAGAAGACAGCACTTGCCCTCTACCTCCCATTACCAGAGCCTTATACGGGTATTTTGGTTATGGCATGGCCGGCATACTCAATGAAGATTTGGCCAGCGTTTTACCAAAAAACGAAGCAGAATCTTGTCTTATGCTACCGCGCACGGTGCTACTCTTTGACCATATCTACAATAAACTTTACGCCATAAATATGGAGCATAACCCTACATCCATATATAAAGCCCCCGTGTTTGCTTCTCACGAGCATGCAGCAGAAAGCGCCAATACCCATGACATCTCCACCACGCAAACACCCAATACCGAAGACTACATTAAGGCCGTGCAAGATGTGCGCGAGCTTTTGCGCCAAGGCGAAGGCATACAAGTGGTTTTGTCCATGCGCCATAGCCGCCCCTATGAGGGCGATTGCTTGCCATTATATAGAGCACTGCGTAACCGCAACGCCTCGCCCTATATGTTTTATCAGCGTTTACCCCATATAACTCTTTTTGGCACATCTCCTGAAGTAATGGTGCGTTGTACAGCAGGGCACATGGAACTTTCACCCATTGCCGGCACACGCCCCCGCGGTAAAGATGTGGAAGAAGACGCCAATTTTGCCGCAGAACTTTTGCAAGACCCCAAGGAAAAAGCCGAGCATACCATGTTGGTAGACCTTGGACGCAATGACCTTGGCCGTGTGGCAAAAGCCGGCAGTGTTGTTGTAGAACAAAACATGGAAATACAGCGTTTTTCTCATGTTATGCATATGACATCGCACTTATCCGCTCCACTGCGCACAGAGCTTGACGCCTTAGATGTGCTCGGAGCCACCTTTCCGGCAGGCACAGTGAGCGGCGCCCCCAAAAAACGCGCCATGGAAATCATAGCCGCCCATGAAAAACAAGCCAGAGGCCCCTATGCCGGTTGTGTGGGCTGGATTGGCCTTGAAAAAGACAGCGTACATCTTGATATGGGCATTATCATCCGCTCTTTATGGCAGCGTGAGGGTCAAATCCATTGGCAAGCAGGGGCAGGTATTGTGTATGACTCTGAGCCTGCCACAGAAGCCGAAGAATGCAAACACAAAGGCAAAATTATGCAAAGCCTTTTTCACAAAACAAACAACACATAAGGAAATAAACATGTTTTTACTCATAGATAATTACGATTCTTTCACATACAATTTAGTACAGGCCTTTCAAAAGCTTGGGCACAATCCCCTCGTGCTTACCAATGACAACCCACGCATTTTAGAGCTTGTGCAAAGTTCTGACCTTAAAATGCTTTGCCTTTCGCCGGGCCCCGGGCATCCCTCGCAAGCGGGATATTGTTTAGAAGCCCTAAAAATTCTCCCAAAACACATTCCCGTGCTTGGTGTTTGCCTTGGGCACCAAGCCCTTGGTCTTTTTGGCGGAGCCAAGGTGCATGTAGGGCCTGTGATCATGCACGGCAAAAGCTCCCCCATCGAACATGACGCAGAAGGTATTTTTGATAATATTTCAAACCCCATGCAGGTAGGGCGTTATCATTCTCTTGTGGTTGACCATGAAGATGAAAACGCCCTACCCTTTAAAGTCACAGCCAGAGGCCCTTTAGGTGAAATCATGGCCTTGCAATACAAAGATCGCCCATGGGTAGGTGTGCAATTTCATCCTGAATCGGTACTCACCCCCGAAGGCTTGCAACTTCTTGGTAATTTTCCGCAAAAACTCTTGGCACAAGAAGACAGAAATACCAGCATACAATCGGCTCTTGAATGCCTTGCGCGGAGCGAAGATTTACCCGCAAGCATTGCTGCCAATACCTTTGCAGCCCTTATGGACGGTGACATGAGCCCTGTGCAAGCCGGTTCCTTCCTTATGGGTTTACGCATGAAGGGGGAAAGCGCCATAGAATTGGCCGAAGCCGCACGCACAGCCTTAGCTCGTGCCGTACCCGTAGCCAAGGGATATAAACCTTGCATTGACGTGGTGGGCACAGGGGGCGACGGCAAGGCTTCATTTAATTGTTCCACAGCCACAGCGCTTATTTTGGCAGGTATGGGTTATAGAGTGCTTAAGCATGGCAACCGTTCGGTTTCTTCACCTTGCGGCAGTGCCGATGCTTTGGAAGCCCTTGGCATTCCTTTGGACCTTGCACCAGAAAAAGTACAAAGCACCCTTGATGCCTGCAATTTTGCCTTTCTCTTTGCACCGCGCTACCATCCGGCCTTTGGCAAAGTGGCTCCCTTGCGCAAAGAATTGGGTCTGCGCACATTATTTAATGTGCTTGGCCCCCTCATCAATCCTGCCATGCCAAGCCACATGCTGCTTGGTGTGGCCAACGAAAAACTGCTTTCTCTTGTGGCCACAAGCCTTTGTCATAGTTCTGTGCAACGCGCAGCCGTGGTGCACGGTGCCGGAGATTATGACGAATTAACCCCGCTTGGCATAAATAACTTACTCCTTGTAGATTCTCACCCTGACAATCCAAGCCAAAAAGTCTTAAGCCCCATGCACATAAATCCCCTAGATTTTGGCATTGCTCCTTGCTCCGAAGAAGATTTAGCCGTGCACGACAAAACAGAAGCCGTGCTCATTTTGCGCAAATTGCTCCACGGTGAAGGACCAAAAGCCATGCAAGACATGCTCATACTTAATGTGGGCATGGGTATATATCTTTTAGAAAAAAACCTCTCTTTAAACGCTTGTATGGCCAAAGCGCGTGAAGGCATTGTATCCAGCGCCGCAAGGAAGGTGCTCCATGCCGCTTAGCACATTTATACAAGCCAAAAAGGCAGAAATTGAAAGTTTGAAAAAACGTCAACAAGAAGGCAACTTTCCTGCTCCTTTAGAAATAATACGCCCTTCTTTTGCGGCGGCACTGCAAGGTGAAGAAATCAGTATTATTGCAGAATATAAACGCGCTTCTCCTTCCCTTGGTGAAATTAATATGCATGCCACACCCAAAGCCATGGCCACAGCCTATGCCAAGGGTGGCGCCAAGTGCATTTCTGTACTTACAGAAGAAATGTATTTTAAAGGGCATAAGGAGTTTTTAAGCCAAGCACACCACAGCGTGCCTTCTATGCCACTTTTGCGTAAAGACTTTATTTTTCATCCTTTACAAGTGCTTGAAACGGCCGCCACACCGGCTTCGGCCCTATTACTTATGGTGAGCCTAACGCAACAACAAGAAGAAATAAAAAATCTTTATGAATTAACTGTAAGCCTTGGACTTGAAGCTGTGGTGGAAGTCTTTAACGAAGAAGAATTGCGCATTGCCAGAAGCATTGGAGCCCGCCTTATTCAAGTTAATGCCAGAAACCTTGCCACCATGGATATTACCTTAGATGGCCCCCTCCAATTGGCTGCAAAAGAAAGGAGCAAAAAAACTAACGAAATTTGGATTTGCGCCAGCGGCATGCACAGCGCGCAAAATCTACATGCCGCAAAAGAAGTGGGTTATGATGCTGTACTTGTGGGCACAGCCCTTATGCAAGCTCAGGATCCGGAAAAAGCCTTGCGCGAGCTTGCCAATTACTAAAATACACACCATAAGGAAATATTGTGCAAAATCTTTATGTTAAAATATGCGGCCTACGCGAACAAAAGCATATAGACGCCGTGGCAGAACTTGGGGCGCATTTGTGCGGCTTTATTTTTCACCCCAAAAGCCCGCGTCATGTGTCTGCGCAGCATGTGCAATCTCTGCACACGCACCATTTATGCCGTGTGGGAGTTTTTGTGGAACAAGATGCCCAAAGTATTGCCGCCACCATGCATAAGGCGCATTTGCATATGGCGCAAATTCACGGCGCACCTAAAAATCGCACATACCTTGAGCACATGGCAGAGTGTGCACAAGAAATAGGCGCAGAGCGCATTATTTCCGTACTCTGGCCGCAAAAATATATGCAAGAAGCGCAAGGCATAACACTGTGGCAAAAGCATGTTCTCGCCATGGCTCCACACTGCGCCTATTACTTATTGGATGCAGGCCAAAAAGGGGGCGGGCACAATGCAGCTCTTGATTGGCAAGCTCTACAGCGCTTTTTACCCTCCACACTGCCAAGGCCTTGGTTTTTGGCAGGGGGTCTATACCAAGAAAATATACCAAGAGCGCTACAATATGTGTCACCTTGGGGGCTTGATATTAATTCCGGTGTCGAAAGTGAAAAAGGCCAAAAGTCTTTACAAAAAATACTTGAATTGCAAAACATAATATCATTACACAAACACAATTTTACGAGGTTATCATCATGAAAAAAGGTTATTTTGGAAAATTTGGCGGAGCCTTTGTGCCGGAATTGCTCATGCCCCCTTTGCAAGAATTGGAACATGCCATGCAACACATTTTGCCTTCGGCTTCCTTTCAAACACAATTGCAAGAGCTTTTATGCGACTATGCCGGCAGGCAAACACCGCTCACCCATTGCCCAAGACTCAGTGAAGAACTTGGCTTAACGCTCTACCTTAAGCGCGAAGACCTTTTGCACACAGGCGCCCATAAAATAAACAATACCCTTGGGCAAGCCTTACTTGCCAAGCATATGGGAAAAACGCATCTTGTGGCTGAAACAGGTGCCGGGCAACATGGCGTAGGCACAGCGGCGGCAGCGGCCAGACTTGGCCTTGCTTGTACCATTTTTATGGGGGCAGAAGATGTGGAAAGACAAGCTCCCAATGTGCGACGTATGCGCCTTATGGGAGCACAAGTGCACGCTGTGGAAAGCGGCACACGCACCCTCAAGGACGCCATAAATGTGGCCTTGCGCCATTGGATTTCCCACCAAGAAACAACGCATTATTGCTTTGGCACTGCGGCAGGCCCGCACCCTTTTCCCACGTTAGTGCGTGATTTGCAAAGCGTTATTGGCAAAGAAACACGTGAGCAATTTATGCAAAAAGAACAATGCCTACCCCACGCTATTGTGGCTTGTGTGGGCGGCGGTTCTAATGCCATTGGTATGTTTCATCCTTTTATAGAAGACCGTGAGGTAAAGCTCATAGGCGTTGAAGCAGCAGGCACGGGCGAACCCCATTGCTATAATTCTGCCCCCTTAAATCTTGGTACTGCCGGCGTCTTGCACGGGCAATACAGCATGCTTTTGCAAGATACAGACGGGCAAATACTGCCCTCGCATTCCATATCGGCAGGGCTTGATTATCCCGGTGTGGGGCCAGAGCATGCCCATTTACAAGACATTCAAAGAGCAGAATATGCCATGATTACCGACAAAGAAGCCTTAAACGCCCTGCACACCCTCTGCCGCACCGAAGGCATATTGCCGGCTTTGGAATCTTCGCACGCTTTGGCTTTTGTTATTAAACATGCCCACACATTTACAGGGCAAAAAATTGTGGTCAATCTTTCCGGACGGGGAGATAAAGATTTGGATATTTTAGCCCGCACCGATGCATAATCAGTTGCTATAAAGAATCAACTTCGACAAATATTTATAAATTTTAGCTAGGCTGTTCAAAAAGTGTAATATGCAAGGAAAATTGTTTTTTTTGAGGAAGCATAGGGCTCTTATGGCCCATGCAACGAACAAAAAAGTAATATGACGATGCAGAGTGCACTTTTAGGACAGCCTCATGAAGGAAAAGTCATGCACATACTAGAACAAACCCTACGCCAAGCAGAAAAAGAACAGCGCACCGCCCTCATACCTTTTATTACGGCAGGATTTCCCACGAAAAGCCAATTTTGGGACATACTTGAACAATTGGACAACAGCCCTGCAGATATTATTGAAATAGGTGTGCCCTTTTCAGATCCCGTTGCCGATGGCCCCGTGGTGGAAGCGGCCAGCATCAAAGCATTAAAAGAAGACATAACACTTGAATATATATTAGAAAATCTTGCAAAGCGACAATACAAAACCCCCTTGGTACTCATGGGCTATTATAATCCATTTTTGCAATACGGCCTTGAAGCTTTTGCCAAAAAAGCCAAGGCTTGTGGCGTGCATGGCTGCATAGTACCAGATCTTCCTTTGGACGAAAGCCAAGATATGCGCCGCATATTGCAAAAACACGGTATAGCCCTCATCAGCCTGGTGGGCCCCAATACCAGCGAACAAAGAATGCAAGAATACGCCGCTGTCAGCGAAGGATTTGTCTATGTGGTTTCGCTCTTGGGCACTACAGGTGTCAGAAAAGATTTACCGACAGAAGCTTTACAAACGCTTGAAAAAACCAAAAAAGTCTTTAATCTTCCTGTGGCCTTGGGCTTTGGCCTGCACAATGCAAAGCAAGTGCAAGATATACCAAAAAAAGCACGCCCCCACGCCGCCGTTGTGGGCAGTGCCTTATTGCAACATATAGAAAAAGGAGGTTCTGCTACGGATTTTATCCGCTCGTGGTAGCGCATGGTATAACACTTGACTTTTCTTCTGTCTTAAGCCAATACTTTCAGCTTCTGTTTTCAGCCTTTCAAGGCATATTGAACAGAATAAAAGTCAAAAAAATATATTTATGTGCGCACGTTGCGCCTTGGAGATTGAACATGAGCGATTATAAAAAAACCCTGCATCTTCCCAATACCCGCTTTCCCATGAAGGCCAACCTTGTGCAGCGTGAACCCATGGTCTTAAAGCGTTGGGAGCAAGATAAAATTTATGAAGCCATGGTCAATTCTTCAGGCAGTAAAGGACGTTATGTATTACACGACGGCCCTCCTTATGCCAATGGGCACATACACATGGGCACAGCTCTCAATAAAATTCTTAAGGATATCATTGTAAAATCCAAGAATATGCAAGGCTATAGCGCTGAATATGTGCCCGGTTGGGATTGCCACGGCTTACCCATTGAACTGAAAGTGGAACACGAACTTGGCGAAAAGAAAAAAACCTTGCCAGCGCATGTTGTGCGTAAAGAGTGCCGTAAATATGCAGAAAAATGGATAAATACACAGCGTAAAGAATTTAAGCGCTTGGGTGTTTTTGGCACTTGGGAAGAACCCTATATGAGCATGAATCCCACCTACGAAGCAGCCACTGCCCACGCTTTGGCCGACGTTTCTGCTTCCGGCAATTTGGCTCGCAGCAAAAAGCCCATTTATTGGTGCGCTTCGTGCAAAACAGCCCTTGCTGAAGCAGAAGTGGAATACTACGACCATACATCCCCTTCTGTGTATGTGCGCTTTCCTTTGCAAGATGCCGGCATAGAAAAAGTTTTCCCCGCTGCCAAAGCACAAAGTACTTTTGTGGTCATTTGGACCACCACCCCTTGGACATTGCCGGACAATATGGCTGTGGCCTTGCACCCTGAATTTGACTATGCCTTGGTGCAAGTGGGCACAGAATATTATGTTCTTGCCAAAGAGTTGGTAGAAAGTTGCGCTCAGATTTTTGCTTGGGAACAATACACCGTAGTGGGCGAAGCCAAGGGCAGCGCTTTAGAAAATTTACAAGCAAAACATCCTTTTTATGACCGCCCTGCCCCACTCACCTTGGGCGAGCATGTAACCCTTGAAGCGGGCACAGGCTGCGTACATACAGCCCCGGGGCACGGTCGCGAAGACTATGAAGTGGGTTTGAAATACGGCCTTGAAATTTATTCTCCATTGGATGACGAAGCCCGTTTTTTGGACAGCGTCCAGTTTTTTGCCGGCCTCAATGTCTTTGAAGCCAACCCAAAAGTTATAGAAAAGCTTGAAGAAGTGGGCAATTTGCTGGCAAAAAGCAGTATTAGCCATTCCTATCCCCATTGCTGGCGTTGCAAAAAGCCGGTGATTTTCCGCGCCACCACCCAATGGTTCATAGGCATGGAAAAAAACAATCTACGCGCAAAAGCCCTCAAAGCCATACGCGAAGATGTACAATGGATTCCTGCTTGGGGTGAAGAGCGCATCCACAATATGATTGAAGCCCGCCCCGATTGGTGTATTTCACGCCAAAGGCAATGGGGTGTGCCCATTGTGGCCTTGCTTTGTGAGTCTTGCGGCGAAGCATGGCACGACGCAGAATGGATGCACGAAATGGCAGACCGTTTTGCCAAACACAGCACAGGTTGTGACTATTGGTATGAAAGCGACATTGCCGATGTGGTGCCCAAAGGGCTTACTTGCGCCAAATGTAATGGCACCCATTGGAAAAAAGAAACTGACATTTTAGATGTTTGGTTTGATTCCGGCACAAGCTTTGCCGCTGTGCTTGAAAAACGCAAAGAATGCGCATTTCCTGCCGACATGTATTTGGAAGGTTCAGACCAACACCGCGGCTGGTTCCATTCATCCCTCTTAGCTTCCATGGGCACACGCAATTCTGCCCCGTATAAAGCTGTGCTCACCCACGGCTATGTGGTGGACGGATCTGGGCGCAAGATGTCTAAATCCATAGGCAATGTCATAGCACCCCAAGAACTCATCGACAAATTCGGCGCAGAAATTATCCGCTTGTGGGTTTCTTCTGTGGAATATCGCGAAGACATTCGCATCTCAGACGAAATTTTAAACCGTTTGGTAGACGCTTATCGCCGCATACGCAATACATGCCGCTATTTGCTCGGCAATATTGATATTGACTCCAAAGACTTTGTGGCAGCAAAAGATATGATGCCCCTTGACCGTTATGCCCTTGATGTGGTGGCAAGAGCGCACTTACGCATGCAAGAAGCCTATGCAAAATTTGAATTCCATAAAATTTTCCACACCTTGCATAATCTCTGCACCACAGATCTTTCGGCCACATATTTGGATATTTTAAAAGATCGCTTGTATGCTTCCGGTGAAAAGAGCCTTGAGCGCCGCTCTGCCCAAACGGCACTCTTTCACATATTACAATTACTCATACGCGACATGGCGCCTGTGCTCAGTTTTACAGCAGAAGAAGTGTATGATTTTATTCCCGAAGCATTGCGTGATGCCTCTATATCTTCCGTATTTGCTCTTCCTTTGCTGGATGAAGAAATATTGCAAAATCAAGGCTTCTTATTGGATGAAATTGAGCGTTTACGCTGGGCTAAAATTTTTGAAGTGCGCGCTGCCATTATCCGCGCCATTGAACCCTTGCGTAAAGACGGCACCATTGGGCATTCTTTGGACACACGTATAAGCCTTTATGCTTCTGACGACATGCGCAAAGCTTTGGAAGGCATGGATATGCGCTCCATTTGTATTGTTTCTCAATATGTGTGTTTGCCCTTGGCTGAAGCCCCCAAAGAAGCCATACAATCAGAAGACATGGAAGGCATTGCCATTATGGTAGAAAAAGCCTTGGGCGAAAAATGCTTGCGTTGCTGGATTTATGACACTGAACTGGGCAGCGATGCAGCACACCCAGGCCTTTGCCCACGTTGCACAGCAGTGGTACAAGACATGGGCTTTGTGGCTGAATAATGCGCTATACTTTAGTACTTGGCATTGCTTCATGCATCCTTGTGGTGGATCAAATCACCAAATGGCTTGTGCTTACAAGCATGCCTTTGCACGCATCAAATCAAATTATTGAAGGTTTTTTTAACCTTGTGCATATTCAAAATCGCGGTGCGGCCTTTGGTTTTTTAAACCGCTCTGATATTGAATGGCAATTTTGGCTTTTTTTGGTGGCAACTGTCATTGCCGTAGGGGTTATTTTTTATCTTGTGCGCACATCCAAGCATGATCCCCTGCTTTTTTCGGCCTTGGGGTGCATACTTGGCGGAGCTTTGGGCAACTTAATTGATCGAGTACGCTTTAGAGCCGTAGTGGATTTTTTAGATTTTTATATAGGTTCATGGCATTGGCCAGCTTTTAATATGGCCGACATTGCCATTTGCATTGGCGCAATACTTACCTGTATTGCCATGTACTTGGCAGAAAAACAAAAATCCGAGGAAAAAAGCGTATGAATTCCATGCTTTGGTGGCATTGGCTTGTTTTAGCCTTGCCAAGTATTCCCAACCTCTGGTCCATCTGGCATGTACGGCAGCGCTATTTTGCCAGCGAGCAAGAAAAATCACTTTGGTTTTTACTGGCTATTTTTTTACCCGTGCTGGGCGGCATTATCTATATTATTTTTGGTATTAAACGTTCGCACAAAGAGCCTTTATATCAAGAAGAACAAAGCAAAAACATAGATTAATTACAAAAGCATCTTGACAAAAGGGGCAAATAAAAAATATCAAGATAGGACAAGGCACAAAAATTGCCCAATTTCATACACATAAACTCTGCACAATACCTGCGCAGAAATCTTAAATTAGGTGAAATATTATGCAAAACAAAGCACTTCGCAAAGTATTGATCAGCAGTTGTCTTGTGGGCATTGCCCTCACCACAGGCTGCGCCAAGCAACAAGATTATGACTCCTTACAACAGCGCGTTCAAACCCAAGACCAACAATTGCGTCAATTACAGCCCGGTATGGCTGATACATGGTCACAAATGCAAGCCTTACGTCAAGAACTCAATACCATAAAGGGCCAACTTGACGACTTAAATAGCGCCGGTGGCGCACGCATGCTGGTGGAGCGCGTTAATCGCCACGATGCAGCCTTACGTCAAGTAGAAACAAACCTTGCCCTTGACCTTAACCTTGACGCCCCCATGACTCCTGCGGGAACACCCATGGAAGGAGCCTATGGCGCCCCTACAAGCACAGGTTTTGCCCCAGTGGTACAGCAGCCTCCCATGCCACCGCAACAAAGCGTTGCAGCCTTACCGCAAGATTTAGCACAAGACGTGTTTAATGCCGGCATAAGCGCATTTAATTCACGCCAATATGCCGAAGCCATACGCTCTTTTAACACATACATCGAAACCTATCCAAGCAATCCACAAGTGGGCAATGCATGGTTTTATGTGGGCGAGTGTAATTTCCAACTCAATAAATTCAGCGACGCCGCCCTTGCGTATGACAAAGTCATCACTGCATATCCCAAAAGTTCGCGTGCTGCCTCTGCATATTTAAAGCAAGGCATTTGCTTTAGCAAACTTGGGCAAAAGGCCGCAGCCACGGCAAGGCTGCAAGAGCTTATAAAAAAATTCCCGAACTCTGCAGAAGCTACCAGAGCTAGGGCTTTCTTGAAAATTAATGGCTAAACATTTAGGGGAAGCGCTAATGCTTCCCTTCAGTTTGATGACAAACCCCACTTCGTGGGTTTGCGCCACCTAAGACAGTAAAACTGTCTTGGTGGAAAGGCACGAAAATCAATCGCTTAACGGCGCAAATAAATTGCGCCTACTCTTGATTTATCGATCGTGCTGACGAAAGTCAGCACTCTGAGGGGAAGCGCTAGTGCTTCCCCTTTTTTTAACTCTTTTTTGAATCATACGGAAAACAACCATGACAAATGAACAAGCTACCCACCGCCAAGAGGTGCGCCTGACTTTTTCCTCCGACATTTCCGACGCCCCTGTTGTATGCCAATTGGTAAGCAATTACAATTTGACCTTCAATATTTTGCAAGCGCAAATCAGCCCACGTAAAGAAGGTACCCTCACTCTTGAACTCATCGGCACACAAGATAATATTTTGCAAGGTATTGAGCATTTAAAAGAATGTGGCGTCACTGTTCTTGGGGTTATACACAAAATAGCCAAAACCGATACAACGTGTATGCACTGTGGCATGTGCACAGCCCTTTGCCCCGTAGGCGCCCTTTATGTGGAACCACAAACTCGCCACGTGCTTTTTAACACCGACACCTGCACAGCCTGCGGCCTTTGCACACGCATTTGCCCCGTAGGCGCCATGCATGGCGAAATGAGCCAAATTACCATGTAAGCAAACAATCTAATACCCAAAAAAATAAGCACCTATACTATTAAGATAGGTGCTTATTTTTTCTGGTGGGCCCACCAGGACTTGAACCTGGGACAAACCGGTTATGAGCCGGGGGCT
>CAYJGS010000038.1:0-14631 GCA_964369505.1 uncultured Desulfovibrionaceae bacterium
ATTTCAAAAAAACGCTGCTTATAATGCCTTTTTAAAGCCTTAAAATACAAATTTTGAATTTTTCTTTGTATATATTACAAAGCCTCTTTGTATTATGGCTTTGTCAGCAGCACATTGGTATTATTTTAACTGCCTGAATCTATTTTCAAATCTTCCCAATACTTTTCATACATCTTCACAGCTTCCCCAATGCCAATGGAAAATTCACTTTTGGCAATATTTTCCGTGCTTGGAAATATAAGGTCACTCTCGGCAAATTCAGGATCAAGCAAGGCCTTTACTCCCTTATTGGGTGTGCTGTAATTATATTCTTTTACACAAGCCGCTGCAATGTCAGGACGTAGCATAAAGTTGATGAATTTATGGGCATTTTCTTTATTTTCAGCTTTTGCGGGAATAACAAAAGTATCCATCCATAAGGGATTGCCTTCCTTTGGATAAATAAATACAAGGTTTGGATTTTCGGCTGCCGCAATAAAAGCATCGCCATTCCAAATAAGACCAGCCGTCACCTCTTCACTGATAAGGGCTTGCTTGGCTGCTGTCACATCAAAAATACGCACATGGGGCTTAATGGCTTTTAGCCATTCAAAAGCGGCTTTCACTTCTTGAGGATTAGTGCTGTTTACCGAAGCGCCCGTGGCTTTTAAAGCCGCGCCGAATGTGTCGCGCAAATCGTCAGAAAGAAGTAATTTTCCTTTAAATTCCGGGCGTAAAAGATCATTCCAAGACGTTATTTCCTTAGGGTCTACCACTTGTTTATTCACCATAAAACCCTGCACACCCCACATATACGGTATGGAATATTCATTGCCTTTATCAAAGGGCTGATCTAAAACTTGTGGGTCTAAATGTAGTATATTCGGCAGCTTGCTTTTATCTATCGTGGCCAATAAACCCGCATCGCGCATGAGTTCCACAAAATATGTAGAGGGCACCACCACATCATAGCCTTTACCGTCAAGCAATTTTATTTTGGCAAACATGGCTTCATTGGATTCATAAGTAGTATACACAACTTCTATGCCGGTTTCTTCAGTAAATGTATCTAAAACATCTTGCGGAATATACTCAGACCAGTTGAAAACATAGAGTTTATTTTCTTCGGCAGCCATAGAAGGCTTAGCAAAAAAATACATACATAAGCTTAAAACCATAAAAACAGTACACAGATTACGCAATCCAGTCTTCATTCTATTTTTTCCTCCATTTATCAAGACTCCATACCAAACATACCAAAACCACCGCCACACCAAACATAACAGCCGAAAGAGCATTTACATCCGGCTTCATACCAAGGCGCACCATCGAATAAATTTTTAGTGGCAAAACCTCAAAAGACGGTCCTGTCACAAAAAAACTGATGAGCACATCATCCATAGATAAAGTAAAAGCCAAAAGCCAACCTGCCAAAACCGCCGGAATAATGAGTGGCAAAATCACATGCATAAAAGCCTGCCATTCTGTAGCGCCAAGATCTCGCGCAGCTTCCACAAGGCTTTCATCAAATTCTGCCATTCGCGCTAAAACCGTAATAGTCACAAAAGGTAAGCAAAGCGTTGTGTGCGCAATAATCAGCGTCATAAAACCAAGTTCCACAGACAGGGCAATGAAAAAAATAAGAAAAGATATACCCATAACAATATCCGGCGATACCGTAAGCACATATATGGAACCGTGTAAAAGCTTGCGCAGAAAAAACCTGTATCTATATAATGCCACCGCCGCGAGCACTCCCAATATGGTAGCCAAAGTGGCAGCCACAATGGCTACAATAAGCGAATTGACAGCCGCATCCAAAAGCGAGGCATTTTTAAAAAGCACATCATACCACTTAAAAGTAAAACCACGCCAATCGGTGGAATAACGTGCACTGTTAAACGAATACACTATAACCACAAAGATGGGAATATATAAAAAGCCATATACTAACCAAAGCCATATTTTTCCCGCTTTACGTAACATTAGGCAGCCTCTTCAAATAATTTTTGTTTTAAGAAAACGCTGATTTAATCGGCGTTTTCTTAACTGGAGCGTTGGCGAAAGCCAATGCGACCAAAAATCAAGAATAGGGCGAGCTTTGCTTGCCCGTTAAATGATTGATTTTTGTGTCTTTCCGCCAAGACAGCTTTGCTGTCTTTAGGCGGCGCAAACACCATACAGTGGTGTTTGTATACTATTGATTAAGGAAACACGATTTAATCAATGTTTCCTTAAATTATGTCGAGTTACCAAGCGGTACAATAAAATCATAAGTATGAGCAAAAGGGTCAAAAAAGTGCTGGCAGCGGCTCCCAAAGGCCAATCTCTTGCTACAAGAAATTGATTTTTAATAAAATTCCCAACCAAAAGACTTTTAGCTCCGCCTAATATTTCCGGTATATAAAAAGCCCCAAGTGACGGTAAAAATACCAGCATACTGCCGGCAATAATGCCGGGCAAAGTTAAAGGCAAAGTTATATGCCAAAATGTGCGCACAGGCCCCGCTCCAAGATCGCGAGCGGCTTCAGCATAGCGCGGGTCGAGTTTTTCTATGCTGGCATATAAGGGTAAAATCATAAAAGGCAAGAATGTATATACAATACCTGTAAATACCGCAAAATTGCTATACATAAAAGATACAGGCTCTGCCGTTAAACCAAGAAACATAAATAAGGAACTGAGCAGGCCATTGGCCTTTAAAATGGCAATGAGCGCATAGGTCCTGATGAGCGAATTTGTCCAAAAGGGTATGATTACCAAAAGAAGGAGCCATGGGCGTATTTTTGCGGGCGCCCTTGCCATGCTAAAAGCACAAGGATAAGCCACAAGCAAACACATGGCAGTGCTTGCAAGAGCTATCCAAAATGATTCCCATAAAATACCGCTGTACCTTGGGTCAAATAAGCGTACATAATTATCTAGGGTAAATTTGGGCAGCACAAATTCTGTCACGCCGCGCTCAAGCACGGTGATGACCAATAAACCCACATTGGGCAGCAAGGCAAAAAGTGCTAGCCAAAGAGTCGTGCTGCCAATGCTTATGCTACGAAGGAAATTATGCGTCTTCATGTTCTTGCCGCTTCTATTCTTCGTATGGCAACATAACTTCCCAACCACTCACCCAAGTCACATACACTTGCTCGCCGGGGGTATAGTTAATATCTATGCCGTCTTCGTCAAAAAATTCCGATCCAGTC
This sequence comes from uncultured Desulfovibrionaceae bacterium, assembly GCA_964369505.1. Taxonomy (GTDB): domain Bacteria; phylum Desulfobacterota; class Desulfovibrionia; order Desulfovibrionales; family Desulfovibrionaceae; genus CAYJAD01. The sequence goes on from CAYJGS010000038.1 coordinate 3,180, forward strand.
AAGTTAAAATTACCGGATAAAAGCCGCGCGTGAATATCCACCGTGGCCCCTTTATACATGGAATCTTCGATAGTACCTGTAAGCACAGGCCCCACAGGGCGGGGTTCATATGCGTGATAAATGCGCAAATCTTCCGGACGAATGAGCACATTTACCCTATCGTTTATGGCAAATTCACGCTTGCTCGGCACAGGAAAAAGAGTGTCTTCAATGCGCACATTATACACACCCTCTTTTTCTTCAGATTCTATAACACCGAAAAGAATGTTGATTTCACCCACAAATTTAGCTACATACAAATTACAAGGATCTTCATAAATATCTTGCGGCGTGCCCTGCTGCACAATGCGCCCATTGTCCATAACCACTACCCTATCAGACATGGCAAAGGCTTCTTCTTGATCATGGGTCACAAAAACAAAGGTGATATTTAGTTTACGCTGTAATTGTTTGATTTCACGCTGCATTTGACAGCGCAATTTATAATCAAGAGCGCTGAAAGGTTCGTCCAAAAGCAAAACCAAGGGTTCATTAACAATGGCCCTTGCCAAGGCCACACGCTGTTGCTGCCCACCCGAAAGCATGGAAGGCTTGCGCCCTGCCATATGTTCAAGGCGAACCATATGCAAGGCCTCGCGCACCTTGGTATTTACAGCGTGCTTAGCAAGGCCTTGCATACGTAAGCCAAAAGCCACATTATCAAAAACCGTCATATGCGGAAAAAGAGCATAGTTTTGAAAAACAGTATTTACTTGCCTTTGTTCCGGCGGCATTTTTGTTACATCTTTACCACCAATACTCACCCTACCACATTCGGGCTGTTCAAAACCGGAAAGAATGCGCAAAAGGGTGGTTTTACCACATCCGGAAGGTCCAAGAAGTGTAAGGAATTCACCATTTTGAATGGTCAAATCTATGCCTTCAAGCGCCATATGCGCGCCAAAGGATTTTGTAATTCCTTGTAAAACAATGAGAGACGAAGTTTGATTCATATGTTCTTTATCTGTTAAAAACCTTACATGTAACTAATATTCAAAACAAAAGCACGATTTCTCATTATTGTCAGGTTGTTCAAAAAATGCAATATACAAGGAAGATTAGTTTTTTTGAGGCAGCATAGGGCTTTTATGACCCATGCCACGAAAAAAAGAATCTGACGCAGTAGATTGCAACTTTTTGGACAACCTGTTAACGAGCAAAATTGGTCCAAGCCCTCTCCTCTCTTTGTGGCATGGGAACAGTGCCCTTGCCAGCCTCAATGCACTTCATAAGCCACGCCATATTACGCCCAAGCACACGCATGGTTTGCATACCTTCAGCATCTTGACGTACTTCTTCGGGAGTATTTCCATGCACTTGTGGCCAATATTGAGTTGAAACAATAGGCATTTCGGCTATGGTAAAGAATTTTTGCAAGCAATCAATGGCAGCCGTTGAGCCTGCGCGGCGGCAACTCACAATGGCAGCCCCTGGCTTATAAGCATAAGGTCCTGATTTATAATAAAACATACGGTCAAGAGCCGCGCAAAGAGACGGATTGGGCGCTGCATAATATACCGGCGAACCTACCACAAGACCATCGCAATCTTTCATAAGGTCAATCCATTCATTGACAGGGGCGTCCTTAAAAATACAATAACCTGTTTTTATACATTTTCCACAAGCAATACAGCCGCGTATAGCATTGGTGCCCACACTTACCAATGTGGAATCCACGCCTTCGGCTTTTAAGGAATTGGCCACTTCTTCAAGGGCGGTACGAGTGCAGCTTGCTTTACGGGGACTACCGTTTATAAGTAATACTTTCATAATAAACTCCAAAGTAAATGTTATATATTAAATGAGGATTGAGCAATACATGCATGCGCATCCCACATTTCATATCTTTACTTACTGTCAAATTGCAAATCCTTCAAGCTTAAAACTCTTCTTCTAAAATTAAAGGTTCCTTCCAAAAGAGCGGAAAGATCGCCGTACATGTGTACAGAAAAATTCGCCTGCTCTCCTTGAACCTGCAAATCAGCTTGACCGCTGCTCCAACGCAACCCCCCACTACGCCCTGAAGATAGGCGTAAACTCGAATCCAGCAAAGAATAATCCGCAGGTGGTGTGTATTCCATTTTACGTTCCAAGGCCTCACGCAAGGCCCCTATGGAAAGCCCCACGCTGTCAGCCAAGGCGTGCACATGGTGGCTGTTTAAAAAACCTGAAATATTTTTCACCATAAAACCGGTAGATTCCACACGCTCTGCAGTGATGGAAGCGTTTAAAAACTGACTTGGAATTTTCAATTCATTGAGCGAAGAATGAAAACGCGATCCCAAATGCAAGTTATCTACCCTAAAAGGCGCGTCGGTAAACAGCGATACCCAATCTCCGTGTTCCATATGCAAATTAAAATTTCCGTCAACCCAAGGCCAACGCCTCTTAACTCGAGGCAAAGCATAAGCAAAGCCCACATTGGCATTACTTTTAATACCTGGTAGTTCTAGAGATAATTTTTCAAATTCCAATTGAAGCACGTCGGCATCACCATGATAGCCCCCCAAAAACCAATTGCCAGTAAATGTGCCCACACCCATCTTAAACATATCACCTGCGCGTAAAAAAACTGTACCCACCAAGCCACGCGGCAAACCATCACTAGTAAAATCTTTTTGCCCAACACTGATATCTTTGGGTGTAGAATCTACCGCCGCAACCTTTTTTTCTTGATCGTCTTTGGCAGAACTCACTTGTTTTTTCTTTGAAAAAGCCGTTCCGGCCGGTGCAGTGTCCACATCTATGGAGCTTGCGTGCACACTGAAGAAAAAATCTTTTACATCACCATTTGGCGTGGTTAAAAGAGGGCTTTCAGCCTTAATAATCATCCGCAAAGGCGCAGCATATTTAGAAACTTTGGGTAATTTAGATTCACTGGCTTGAGTTTTTGTAGTCGCACTATTTGCACCCTTAGCCCCTTTTTCTAGAGGTAAAGCCGCCACAAGCTTCTGTATGGTGGCAAAAACATCTTTGTATGCACGTTGAATGTGCCGCGCCAAAACAGAAGAATCACGAGCTATAAAGGTAAAATCCGGAAACTCTCGCCCTTCTTGTATGGATGGTAAAGGTTTAGTCCACCACATAAGCCATGGGCCGCCGCGGGTAATATTTGCGTCAAATGAAAATTCTCCTTTCATTGGATATGCTTGCGTATCTATGCCAAGCATGCTTATAAGGTGGCTTATATCATCCGTTTCAAGAGTAAGCTTAGTACCAAAACCAGCCGTTGGTGAATAGCCTAAACTTCCTTCAAATTCAAGATTTGTATTACGTACAGGGCTTTGCACAGTAACATCACGCACTACCAGCTTTGTGCCATCCCAAAAAAATTGCCCGTCAAGCATAGACGATTTGATTCTATAATCACCTTGAACCAAGCTCATACCAAAACGGCTTACAAGTTTACCTTGTATGGGTTTATCCGGCGAAGGAGAAAAAGATTTTATGTCTCCCAAAAAACGTGATCGTGTCCAAATAGCTTTAACTCCTGGCACAAAATACGGAGTGAGCAAGGCATCGCGCATATGCACACGCATATCAAGAAGCCCCCCATCCATATCAAAAGATAAAAAGCCCAGTAGACTTTTACTATTGTATAAGGGATTATTTTTCCTTGCTTCATAGTCTACTTCGTTTGCAGGCACATCTTCTAATCTTTTGCGCAAACTGCGTAAAGAAAGGCTCACACTTTTTGGCAAATCATACACCGGCGGCAATACCCATTGAGAAGATATAACTTTGGCCGCCAACACTGTGCTACGTAAACGCATTTTATCATCGGTAATTTGCCCATGCACACGAGCAGAAATACGCAAATCTCTTCCACTATGCCCCAATTGAAAATGTACAAGCTCAAGTTCACCCACATCAACAGCAAGCCAAGAAGGCAAGAAGGATATAGGGTCTTGGTCTGCATTTTTTTGATTTTCTACATCTTCACCTGCTAAATACCTAGGAAAGCGCGGCATACGCACTCCAAGCAAAGTTCCAAGCTTTAAAGCTATAACCACTTTATTTTCAAGTAAAGGCAAAGGTTCAAGCAAATTATCTATATATTTAACTTGCTTTTCAGGTGAAAGCATTTTGAGCTTAGCTTCAAAGCTGCCTGTTTGCTGCGCAGTTTCCTTGGAGGTGGGCTGATTTGTTTGTGTATCCATATCACGGTACAAGGCTTCGGTATTGGTAGAAGGCATTTGCATAAGAGGCTTTACATCAGAAATCAAAGCTTGAGAAAAAGTACCGTTCTTGGCATATTGCAAAAACGCCACAATCCCACGCAATAAGCTAGTCCATTCAGGATGCAAAGTTCCTTGATCTACGTATAACCAAGGGCCGAAATTATCATGCACACGCAGGTCATGGATTTCAATTTTACCACCCCAAAAGCCCCCAATGCTGCCCAAGCGAATATGAAAACCGTAATCCTTGCCTGCATCATTCACCGCATCTACCACAAAGGAACGTACATGCTTTTCAGCTACAGGTGATGTAATATAAAGAAGTCCCCCCACAAGCAGTACTGTTATCAAAAAAATACTTCCCAAAAACCACAAAGATACGCGCGTCCAAACAGCACGTTTTTTGCGTTTTTTTCGTGGATAATCCGCTGAAATATTGTGGGAGTCATCATCGATGCCGAGTATGTCTGCCAATTCATCCAGAGATTTTACAAGTAATTTTCGAGACGATTTTTTTTTAAACATATTTTAACAGCCTGCTACGTTCACACATTCTACATAGTTTACACACAGTATTTGTTTGCAGAATTTAACAAAATAAAGAAATACGGACAATAATATTTTGCGCAAAGAAAAATTTTATTTTGCAACATCTGAAAACATGTAAAATCATTCTTTTATTAAAAACTCTCTAGGTACAAAAAAATATAATATTGATAAGAAATGCCATTGACAAACGCCCATATTCCATCTAGCGTGGGGCGCAAAGTTACACTAACAAAAAAATACATTTAAGTATATACGACACACATCACAACATGCTTAAATTATTTGTTTTTTATTTGCATTAAAGGTTTTCTTATGTCTTTAAAGACAATTTTTTCTCTTGTCACCATTGCTTTTTTAGGCCTCATATCTTTTGTTTTTTGGCAAAATTGGAACGGGCTACAGAATGTATCAAAACTTAATGTAGCCATCATGTCGATAAAAGACGTGCAAAACAACATCCAAAAAGCCAACATCGCCCTTTTGCACTACATGCTCAATCCCCAAAAAGAATCTCAAGACATTTTCTTACAGGAAATTAGTCAGGCACAAGAAAAAACAACTCTTGTAAAAACTCTTTTCTCTGACATGGAATTGCAAGAAAAATCTAATGTACTTCAACAACATATACAACCGCTATTGGATTATTTTCAAACATACACTACAGTTTATGAAGCACAAAGAAAAAATGAAAATTTGCATGTTAAATATGAACAACAAGTTTTAAATTTACTAATTCCAGCATCAGACCAATTACAACTGCAAAAAGATTATGCGTATATCCGATTAATAGCAAAAATACAAAAAGATGTTTTATATAGCGCCTACACAAAAAATATATCAGTATTAGAAAATACGCATAAAGAATTAAAAGAAATAATAAAAATATACCCACAGCGTAATATGCTGTATAAGCCTTTGTTAGATTATTATAGAAATTTAGAAATATACAAAGGAAGATTATTATCCTTAGAAGTTTTGCAATGGAATTTGCAGAGCACCATGACCATTATTCTTGACGATGCAGAAGCAATCAACACTGTTGCTTTAGAAGATGTAGCCGAAACTCAAAAAGAAATACAATGGCTAAGTATACATACAGGTATCGGCGTAGCATTATTTTTACTTTGCGTTTTTATAATATTTATGCGGCGCATCAACCATAGCTTACTAAAAGTGCATAATTTTTCTCAAAAAGTGAGCTTGGGCGATTTTACCGCCAAACTTGACGTTCCCTATTTAAGCATAGAGGTGGGACAAACCTTAACATGGTTCAATGAAGCTTTTTCCATTGCTTCCAACAAAATCTTCTGGTTTGAGAGTGTGTTAAATTCCATACGCAGCGCCATCGTGGTTGTGGATAAAAATTTCCAACGCACATTTTATAACACTACCGCAGCCAAACACATGAACATAAATCAAGAAGAAGGCATGTACAAAGTTTGCCAAGCCATTTGCCCAAGCTCTATGTGCAACAGTGCGCGTTGTCCTTTGGTGCGTATTCGTGATATTAATGAAAAGAAAGGATTTTATAATAAAGGCTTAAGCTTTAAAATTTCTTCTGAAAGTTCAGATAAAAAATATTCTATCACCTGCACAAATCTATTTTATACAGACAAAAGCCACGCTGGTTATATCTTGCATTTGCGCAATATTACCCAAGGCGAAAAAATGCATAAGCGCGCTCTTGCGGCTTCGCAAGCCAAAAGTAATTTTCTTGCCACTATCAGTCACGAAATACGCACTCCCATCAATGCTATTATGGGTTTTTTGCAAGTATTTGACCGTAAAAATTTGACGGAACAGCAAGCTGATCAATTAACAAAAATGCACACCGCCTCCACATCTTTGCTTGGCATGTTCAACGATATTTTAGACCTTTCTAAAATAGAATCACGCTCGCTCGAAATAGAACATATCCCTTTTAATTTATACAGCATTGTAGATTCTATCACCAGCATTGCCCGCTTTGCCGCAGAAGAAAAAAACCTTATTTTACATAGTCATATGGACGATTCCATCCCGCAACAACTGTATGGCGACCCCAAAAGAATACAACAAATTCTCTTTAACCTTATGAATAATGCGGTAAAATTTACAGAAAGAGGTGTTATCACCATTGAAGTTTCAAACCACAATGCCTTTATGCCCACAGCTCAATTAGAGCAAGAGCAGCACCAAAAAGTGCATGTACTTTTTTCTGTGCAAGACACCGGTATTGGTATGGATAAAGAAACGCAAGAAAAAATCTTCACATCTTTTACCCAAGCGGACAATTTTTTCCAACGGCGATTTAGTGGTTCTGGGCTTGGACTAAGTATCTGTAAAGATGTTTTAAAACTGATGGACAGCACTTTACATGTGCATTCCATAATCAACCAAGGCTCCACATTTAGCTTCACCATTCCTTTTGAAATCCCCATGGAAAAACAAACCACACAAGATCCTGTGGAGCTTAAAAAAGCTTATGCCGGCAAACACGTACTTGTGGTGGAAGATAATCTCATCAATCAAGAAATTGCTCGCGCACTTTTAGAAGCAGAAGAACTAAAAGTTGACATGGCAGAGCATGGCCAAGAAGCCCTTGAAATGGTTATACAACAAAAATACGATGCCATATTTATGGACATGCAAATGCCTATTATGGACGGGATTGAGTGTACAAAACGCCTACGGCGTTTAGCTCTCCATTCCAAAGACAGCATACAAGAAGACGCCACATGGCTATTATCCGTACCCATTATTGCCATGACTGCCAATGCCTTAAGCGAAGATAAACAACGCTGCTTTGATGCCGGCATGAACGCACACATAGCAAAACCCATTGATATAGCGGTATTGCATGATCATATTATAAAATGGCTTACCTAAAATACTGTTAATATATTCTTTTACATATCAATTATCAGAACGGTACACCTCGCGTGAAGCTTGAAGAGCAAAAGCTGCAAGCACAGGGCCTGCCACAACCCCCACAGGTCCAAAAGCCACAAGACCGCAAAGAACAGCAATAAGCACCACGGCAAATGTTGCCTTTAAGCCGCCGCGTAAAAACATGGGGCGTAAAAAATTGTCTGCTCCCACCACCACAATGACACACCAAAAGAAAAGCCCCACCGCGGCCCCTTTTGATACGCTAAACCAGACATAAATGACAGCCGGCAACCACACAATACCTGTGCCCACCAAAGGAATAGGAGCCACCAAAGTAGCCATAAAGCCCCAAAATGTGGCTCCTGGAAGCTCCACAAAAAGAAAACCTATGCCACAAAGGATACCTTGAATACAGGCTACCAAAAGAACTCCCCAAAGCACAGCCCATATGGCTTCGCGAATGGTTTGTGTAAAACGCTGCAACACATCTGCAGGAAAGCGCGTTATTATTTTAATAAAGGATGCCATTTCTGCAGCATATAATATGCCCACAAGACTTAAAGAAATAAGCACACAAAGCCGCACAACAAAATTCATGGTAAAACCTGCAATGCCAAGGCCTTGACTAACAATATTTTGAACAAAGCCCGCTAAAAACGATGCTAGTTCTTCGGTCACAAGTTGCATGCCGCCTTCAAGACCGGGAATTTTTTTAAGCCACACATCTATTGTGGTATAAAATTCCTGCATTTCCGGACCACTTATCCATTCTAGCGTGCGCAAGTTATTTAATATTTTTATACCATTAGCCGCTTGGGGTATAACCATCATAACTATAATACTTAAAGGCAAAATTATACCCACCACAAGACCAAGGGTAATAATGGCATTGGCATGTTTCTTTTTAACACGGGTTAATAATTGGGCATATACAGGGCATAAAATACAGGCAAAACAAGCTGCCAAAAAAACTTCCACAGGAAAAGGCCACAGCAAAAGCCCCCAGCTTAAAATAACCAATATGGCATAGATTTGGTGTAACATTTTTCTGACCTTATTTTCCTTATTTTCTGTATGTAGCTAGGAATATATTTCTTTTCGCACAAACAGCACAAAAAAGATTTCACTTTAACTCTTAAATATTTCTAGAGAATTTTGAGCATTTTTCTTAAGATGCAATTTTTGCCGCACACTATGGCACCCATTTTGCTATAGGTAAGAACATACGCATCGAAGGAAAAAAACTTCCTTAAGGAGGACGCTGTGAAAAATCAAAGCACCGCCATAAGCAACTCTTTAAAAAGCATGTTGCATTTACAAAACACAAAGGACATAGCACCTATGCAATTTACCACAGCAAGCACATGCACGCATAAGAATACAAGTCTTGAACCAGAAGAGCAAGCCTTGCATACCGTCACCCATTGCATTGACCTTTTTGGCGAACAAGCGCAAGAAGATTTATCCACCCATATGGAACAACTCCAAGAAAGTTTTTTAAGCCGTATGCAAAATATTATGCAACATCACGGTATTGCCATAAATGAAAAATTATTACTCAGCCTTGCACAAAATAATACCATTGTGTTGGAATGCGAAGAACATGAAGAAACTTTATTGGAAATATTGGGGCAAGATGAGGATTTACGAAAACAATTACAAGATTTGCGCATGGCAGCCTTAAGAATGCGCGGTTTGGATTATTTTATGGGTGCAAAAGATACCCATCCTGCCGACGAATTAGGCCAATTTAAAGTTTGCACCAAGGGAGCACTGTCACATTTTTATTTGCGCTAATTTTTAGCCAGAAAAATTTTCTCTAGAGCTTTTGTGCTCTTTATGTTACCCCTGTTCGCAATTGGCCATTAGCGAACAAACATAAAGGAGTCGATATGCACCACAGCCTTCCCCCCATGCGCCGCGCAGACAGAGCGCAAAATAACGACGACTTCACTTTACGTGTACTTGATACAGCCACAGAACTCTATGTGGCTTTTATCACACCTACAGAACAACAAGCGCCTTATGTTATACCCTTTAATTTCGTGCGCATAGAAAAAAAACTCTATATACATTCAGCCCTAGAAGGCTTTAAAATGCAATGTATTAAAGCAAACAACAATGTGGGTTTTTGCGCCACCGTTGACATTGCCGTACTTGCCGAAAAAGCCACCACCACTTATGCATGCGTAAGCGGCATGGGCAGTGTGCATCTCGTGGAAGATTTGGCAGAAAAAGACATGGCTTTATGCGCCATTGCCACTCGCTATGCAGCCCATTGCCCCACACCCACAAGCGCAAAAAGTCTTGCCCGCACAGCCGTATGGTACATAAACATCGAAGCTATGAGCGGAAAATGCAACCTCAAAGCAGACGGCTAGCAATGTATTTAAATGGATTGGCATAAGAATGAATGATAAAACGACTATCATTCCGGCTATTTTGGAGCGGTTGGACAAATTACAACAAGGCCAATGCCTTGATATGCGGTCGTTTAAGCGTAATCGTTCTGTGGCTATTATCTGCACAGGCGCTGACAGTTTTACTGTGGTAGAACGTGGCTTTCACGAAGAAGTGTGGGAAGGATTAACAACAGAAAAAATCAAACGCCTCTTAAAAACCTTGCTCAAGCGAGAATTTCCACGCAGTAACAAAATCCGCTTATATATGTTAGATTCCTTTGAAAGTGCAGATGTAAATCGCATGGGGCATGGTTCTGGACGCTTTGGAGGATAAAGCATTTCATACTAAAATGCTTATAATTACACACACCTGTTCAAAAAAGCAATCAACACCCCATAAATATTAATAATATTTTTTACATTTGGCACACCAAAATGCTTGACATCTGTTCCGGCTTATGCCAATTAGAGCTCAAGAGAATTGGTTTTGAGAATCTTTGCTTAAAAATCAATTTCGCTGAGAGGCGTTCATTTGTAGCGTTTACTCTCCTAATATATCTTCTTAAGCTTTTAAGGGGTAGAATTTTTTATATAAAACTTCTACTTCTTAAAGTTTGGCAATGTGCTTTTAAAAAAATACCTCTGAGGCTTTTTTTTAATAAGTGCCTTGACCGCTCGCGACTTCATAACTACTTTTCTATTAAGTCCGACCTCTTTGTAATCCCAAATATATATTATTGGATGTCTATGCGCATTGCCAACAATTTTGGCAATACAAAGACTAAAAACCTAAAAAATCATTTTTAAAACTTTTTTAGCTGTACGTATATCCTAAGGAGACTATCATGGCAGACATTTTATTACAAAAGCCAGAAGCAAACCAAGCAACAGCCATTACCCCACAACCCGAAGACAGAATTGTTTTTGAGTTTGAACCGGGCGATGCTTTATTAGAACGTGTTGACGATAATCTTTTATTATCATTTGAAGACGGATCAAGCATTGAACTCACAGATTTCTATGTAGCCTATACTTCTGAAAACATGCCCGAATTCCTCATCGATGGCGCATCTGTGCCCGGTGAGGCATTTTTTGCAGCATTAAGTGAAGACTTAATGCCAGCGGCCGGTAATGCCGGCGCCCCCCAAGGCAGTGGTGTTGGCATTGGCTTGGAAAGCGGCACTTTATATGGCGGCCTTACCCGCGAAGTACGCCTTGACCAAGAATTTTCCGATACTACCAATGAAGAAGATGACCGCGATGGCCAAACACTTGGCGGCACAGATGACGGCCCCCTCGCCAACAATGCACCTGTTATTGATGATGTTGAAGTAACTTTTCCTGATGACCCCAATGCACCAGATATAGCCGACAATCTTTTTCCCAACGCCGATGCCGACGATATTTATG
>CAYJGS010000039.1:0-14546 GCA_964369505.1 uncultured Desulfovibrionaceae bacterium
AACTGAAAAGGGCCTTTCGGCCCTTTTCAGTTTTTATTTTTTATTGTCTTTTTTTGTTTCTAATGGCACAGCCACAAAAGTTAATTCGCCTTGTCTGTATACTTGTAGCATAATGGCACCACGTGGTGTGGCTTCTTTGATGATAGTAGCCAATTCTTTGGGAGTTTTTACAGGTGTGGTATTGGCAGATAGAATAACATCTCCATTACGCAAGCCCACTTCAGCGGCGGGGGAATTGCGGTCCACTTCCACTATTAAAAGTCCCACGCCTTTTGCCAATTCAAATTTATTTGCTTCATCCACTGTTAAGGGGCGAACAGAAATGCCAAGGCTTGCAGATTCTTGTTGCTTTTCTGGAATGATAGGCCCACCGCGTTGGGCATTGAGTTGTTCTGGTGTTCTTTCGCCAAGGGTAATATTTAGGTCTAAAGTTTTTCCTTGTCGCCATACTGTCACATTAATGGTTTTGCCAGGGCTTTCACCAGCAATGGCACGTAAAAGAGCGGCAGAGTCGTCCACAGGCTTTTTATTTACCGCTATAACCACATCGCCATCGCGCATGCCGGCTTTATAGGCAGGGCCATCATCCATAACGCTGCTTATAAGTGCGCCCTTTTCTTTTTCTAATCCAAGAGCTTTTACAGAGTTTTCGTCTAAGTCTTGAATGGTAACCCCAATCCAGCCGCGGCTGACTTTTTTACCGGCTTTGAGTTGTTCGGTAATGGATGCTGCCATAGAGCTTGGAATGGCAAAACCAAGTCCCTGACCGCTGGCTATAATGGCAGTATTGATACCAAGCACTTGCCCTTGCATATTGATAAGCGGGCCGCCGCTGTTACCGGGGTTAATAGAGGCGTCGGTTTGCAAAAAGTTATCAAAAGGCCCTGATTGGATATTGCGATCTTTAGCAGATAAAATACCGGCTGTGACCGTATGTTGCAGGCCAAAAGGATTGCCGATGGCCATAACCCATTCGCCAACCTTAGCCGCGTCGGAGTCGGCAAAAGTTAAAAATGGAAGTTTTTTCTTGGTATCCACTTTTAAAAGGGCAATGTCTGTTTCTTCATCAGACCCCACCAAGGTTGCGAGAATAGATTCGGATTTACCTGTAGCACCTTGTAAATTCACATTTATAATATCAGCATCGGCTACTACGTGATAATTGGTAACTATATATCCATCTTCTGAAACAATAAAGCCTGAACCAAGTGAGCGTTGTTTACGTTCGCGTGGCATGTTGAAAGGCTGGAATTGCTCAAAGAATTTTTCAAATCCGGGAGGAACATTGCGCATAATTCCGCCAAACATATCTTCTGGGCCGGATGTATTTGTTTTTTCGGTGCCAATATTCACAACAGCCGCACCTGCTTTTTCGGCTAATTGGGTAAAATCAGGTAAGCTTGCTGCTGTAGCTAGGCTTGCTGTCACAAGCATTACTGTTAAAAGTACACTGGTTCTCATAAATTTCATAAAAAAAATCTCCTTAAAATAGAGTCTGCCTCGCATCCTAAAAATAAACCCGTTACACACAAGTGTATCGGTGTGATAATCCAAATTTGCCGGGTATTTCCGTTTATGATACGAAAAATACCAAGCTCTCCTTCTTTTGTGTGTACACAGTTATTACTACTAAAAAACAGGAGTAAAGGTGAGCATTGTTTGCTTTTCACCGACTGATTTTTGTGTAGTCCAACTGAGCTTGTGCCAGTATGACACAATTGCTCTTGTAACACAACCAAAGTAGAAAATAAGCGCAAAATATGTGTTGTGAAGATGTGTGTGAAAAATTTTTATAAAATTTTTTGCTACTCATGAAAACATGCTTGACCACCAAGGCAGACAGGCCTAAGTTTACGCAGAGATATATTAAGGAAACGCAGTTTAATGAGTATTTCCTTAACAAATGCAGCAAGAGGAGCATATATGCATTTATCAAAAGCTCGTAGAGATTTTTTTGTGTTGCTGAGTATAACCGTAGTGAACTTAGCAAATATGTATATAGTGAACCCTATTTTACCTTCCATTCATGAAACGTTTGGTCAATACAGCCATACTACCATAGCTTTACTCATGACAGTGGTGCTCATTCCTTTAGCCATAGCACCCTTAGTATATGGGATTTTTTTAAGTTCGCTAGAAACAAAACATGTGTTGCAAGTATGTGTATTGCTGATGGGTTTAGCTTCCATAGGCTGTTATTTTGCCCCCACTTTTCCCTTGCTTTTAGCTTTTAGGTTGGTGCACGGACTTGTGATTCCTGCCATTATGACGTGTATTATGGCGCATATTTCCCTTAAATTTCGTGGAGCGGTATTGCAACAAGCTTTTGCAGTATACGTTGCCACAACCATAGTTGGCGGCCTTTTGGGGCGCGTAGTCGGTGGTTTTGTTGCTTCATTATTTGGTAATTGGAATAGCAGTTTTTTATTCATTGGTATAATAACATTGTGTATACTTTGGCCTTTGCGAAATTTGAAAAAAAGAGGCAAGGCCCATTTTGCCCGTATTCAATTGTCTGAATTTGCAAGCATCATAAAAACACCGGGTATAAAAAGTCTTTTGTTTATTGAATCTGCTAGCTTATTTGCTTTTTTAGGCATTGCCACATATTTGCCTTTCTTTTTAACAAGCTTTGGTGAAGTGCCTGAATGGCGCATTTCTTTATTATATTTGGGCTATGGGTGTGGCATTTTCATCGCTTTATACTCACGCGATTTAGCCTTATTTTTTGGTTCAAGAGTGCGTACGCTACGTATCGGAACATGTATTTTTTTGACTTCTTTAATTTTTTTCACTATCTCTTCGCATTTGGTAATATTTATCGCCATGTGTTTTGTTTGTATGGGACAATTTTTAGAACACAGCATTAGCCCCGGCCTTATCAATCGTATGAGTAAACACGATAAAGGGGCTGTAAACGGATTATATTTAGCTGTTTATTATACAGGTGGTGTCTTTGGCTCTTATGTTCCCGGGCTTATATATGAAGCGTGGGGGTGGAATGTTTTGGTATTCAGTTTGATGGGAATGTTGGCAGTAGCTATATTGGGAACATTTGGATTAGAGCGTGTGGCGCCTAAGCAGTAAATTACTAACTGTTAACCCTTTTTGTTCGCTGCATGGGTCATAAAAGCTCTGGGCTTGCTTAAAAAAAAGAGGTAAATATATGTATGAACTTATGCAGTTGACAGATACGTGCTATTATATTGAATGCCCTTCAAAAATTGGCATTATTCGTGTGACAGAGCAAGATGTTTGCCTTATTGATAGTGGAAATGACAAAGAAACAGGGCGAAAAGTACGAAAAATATTAGACGACAAAGGATGGCGCTTAAAAGCTATTTATAATACGCATTCTCATGCGGACCATATTGGCGGTAACAAATATTTGCAAGGGCAAAGCGCGTGTAAAATTTATGCACCACCCATTAATGCGGCATTTACAAAATATCCCATACTGGAACCGTCTTTTTTATACGGAGCTTGTCCGCCAAAGGAATTGCGCAACAAATTTTTGCTGGCTGCAGAAAGTCAAGCCACAGAATTAACTGACGATGCGTTACCTATAGGCGTGACCACAATACTTCTTCCTGGGCATTTTTTTGATATGGTAGGTTATCAAAGTGCAGATGGGGTTATTTTTTTGGCGGACGCCTTATTAAGCCGTGAAATTTTAGATAAATATCAATTGAATGTCATATATGATGTAGAGCAATATCTAGCCACTTTAGAACATATAAAAACATTACAAGCAAAGTTTTTTGTGCCCTCACACGGAGAAGTAACAGAGGATATTGTTCCCTTGGCACAATATAATATTGATAAAGTGCATGAAGTGGCGCAAAAAATTTGTCAAATCTGTAAAGAACCTTTGAATTTTGAAGGTGTACTGCAAAAAATATTTACAGAATATGGACTTACCATGAATTTTAGCCAATATGTTTTGGTGGGTATGAGCGTACACGCTCTTTTGACATGGTTAAAAAATATGCAACAACTAGAGGTATGTTTTCAAGATAATATGCTTCTTTGGAAAAACTCCTGCTAAATTATGAGATAAAAAATATGCAATTACCACCGCTAAAGCCTGAAGTAACCGTGGTTATTACCTCTTGTAATAGGCACGATCTTTTAGAAAAAACTCTGGATAGTTTTTGTAAGTATAATACATTTAAAGGTATAAAAGAAATTTTAGTTATTGAAGACAGCCCCCATAGTCCAGATAAACTTTTGGATAAATTCCGAAAATGGTACACTGTGCGCTGTATTAAAAATGTGACACGCTTAGGTCAACCCCTTTCCATAGATATAGCTTATAGTCATGTGCAAACGGATTATATTTTCCATTGCGAAGACGATTGGGAATTTTATGCGCCTCAATTCATAGAAACTTCCATGAAAATATTGGAATTTTCGCCTACATTACTTCAAGTACATTTACGTTCTACAGAAGATATTGGCTATACATATACTGTGCATGAAAGTGGTGATTTTGCTTTTTTGCATTATGGTTATCTAAAAATATGGCACGGCTTTTCCTGTAACCCGGGATTACGGCGCTTGCGTGATTATAAAAGACTTGTAAATTATTGTATGCATTTAGCCACACCATATTTTTCAGGAAGTTTTGAAGCGTATATAAGTGAAATTTATCGAGGTTTTGGTTATGTTGCCGCCCTTAACCTTGCCAATGGCGGCAAAGGTTTTGTGCGGCATATAGGAGATGGTGCGCATATTGTATAAAAATTATACCGTAAGGACAAAGCCATCGTATCTGGCAATCAGTCAGGTACGATAGCTTTTTATATATAATAATAACTTAAAGGCATTCCTAAGCTTCCTTAGAAAGCCATTTTTCAAGCGTAGAATAAAGTACTTTGGGATCAATAGGTTTTGTAATGTGGTCATTCATGCCGTGTTTAATACTTATATCACGGTCTCCTTGCATAGCATGGGCCGACATAGCAATTATGATAAGGTCTTGATATTCAGGATGTTCACGTATTTTTTTTGCGGCCGTGAGTCCGTCCATAACAGGCATTTGGATATCCATAAGCACAGCAGCATATGTATTGGTTTTTAATGCTTGTATGGCTTCTAAACCATCAGATGCTATATCTATGGTATAGCCAGCTTCTTGCAAAAGCTCATAGGCAATAATTTGATTAATTTCATTATCTTCCACCACAAGCAAACGCTCTGTACGCATGGTATGGAAACCCTTTGTTGGTATCATATTTTTAGATTCATCTAAGATAATATCATCATCGCACAAAGGAAAACTTAAGGAAAATGAAAAAGTAGAGCCTTGTCCCGCACAACTTTCAATCCAAAGAGCGCCATCCATGGCTTCAATAATATTTTTACATATGATAAGGCCAAGGCCTGTACCGCCATATTTGCGCGTGATACTAGAATCTGCCTGTGTGAAAGCCGAAAATAATTTTTTCTGCTGTGCACTGTCTAGACCAATGCCGGTATCTTGCACAGAAAAAACACAATTAATGGCATTTTTAGTAGGGGGTTCGCATTGAACAATAATTGTAACACCACCTTCTTCTGTAAATTTTACGGCATTGCTCACAAAATTAAACAATACTTGTTTTATGCGTAAAGGATCGCCTAAGAGAATATCTTTTGTACAACTGCCTTTGTCAATTTTTAAATATAATTTTTTCTCACGAACTTTGGGCTCATAAAGATCCACAATTTCTTTGCAAATATTATCTAAAGAAAAAGGAATTCGTTCAAACTCAAGCTTACCGGCTTCAATTTTAGAGTAATCTAAAATATCATTAATGATTCGCAAAAGATTGTTTGTAGACAGTATCGTTTTTTGCACATAGTCGTGCTGTTTTTCATTAAGTTCAGTATGTGATAAAAGATGCAAAAGTCCAAGAATTCCATTCATGGGAGTGCGTATTTCATGGCTCATATTGGCTAAAAATTCACTCTTTATTTGTGTACTTTTTTCTGCTTTGTCAATATGATGTTTTAAAGAGGTTACCATTATGAGTAAATGTTTATAAACTCCTTTTTCAGATTTGCTATCATCAATTTCATAGTCTTCATTAATAATGCGCTCTGTTAATTGTATAAGGTCAGTAGGATCTCTTCCTAATTGCTTATTTAAAGAAATCATAAGACTAACACAAACTATCGTAGCAATTACAATAACAACTATCATACTTATATAAATAAGCTCTAGTGAATCTTCATAAACTTGATAACTTTCAAACGAGACACGTTGGCCTTCGTATTCATTTAAATTTACTGCCGTCATGAGTTTATGAGATAACGTTTCAAAAAGCCGTTGAGATTTATGAATTAATAAATCTATTGCTTGATCTTTATTTTTTAAATGCGAAAGAACAAATAAATCTTTGCTTAATTTAATGTAATCATTCCATTCTTTAGAAAATTTGGTGTATAGGTTTTTTTCTTCTTCAGTAGTAATGAGCCTTTCATAGCTTTCTCTTTCTAGGTTTATTTTTTCTAGAATTTTGGCAATTCTCTTTTCTATGATTTTTGCGGTAATCGGATCACTGTTATATACGTAGGTGATTTCTTGAATTCTGTAATCAGATGTAAGTGTATTAATTCTTTGAACACTTACAGTAGAGGGCAGCCAGTTGGCTGTGATTTCTGAGGCTTTTTGGTTAACCGTTTTTAGCTGTATAACGCTGAAATATCCAAGGCTAGCAAAGGCTAAAAGAAGAATAGCAGTCATGAGAATGAGCTTAGTGAATAATCGCATATCTATTCCTTTTTGTGGAAGGTTCAGACAAAACGCACAGCAACACAGGGGAAACAAAAAGATATAGATAAAAGTGGGAAAAAATAGAAATACAATATAGGAGTAGGCTATTCCATACGGCACCGTTTGGCAAGTGAAAAAATAAACAAAATTTTTGTGATATCTTTATGTGAATTTTTTAGATATCTTGAATTCAAGAGCTGTTTATGGCAGAATTGCACGAAGAGATAGGCATGCTTACAGCAATATTTTTTACATAGTTTGTGATTTATGTATGTGTTAGGATGATAAATTATTTTTTTATGTTTAAGGTGTTTTTATGAAAAAAAATTTTTGGCTCATATATAATGCAAGTATTGCTTCTAAAAAATTTATGGAAGTAAATGCCCTGTATGTAGAATCTGCGAAAAAAAGAAATATTTCTTTAATATTAGTAAAAAATTCCCATATCTTAAGTAAAATTGAAAATAGTCAAGTGATAGCTGAAATGCCCATGGATTATGATAAACCCCAATGTATTCTTTTTTTAGAAAAAGATTTGCGTTTAGCCTACCATCTAGAGAAAATAGGGTATAGGGTTTTTAATTCTTCAGAAGCCATACGTCAATGCGACGATAAAGCTTTAACAGCGCAAATATTAGCAAAAAACCACATAAAGCTTCCAAAAACTCTTTTGTCCCATTTACACTATGCCGGATTTATAAAAGAAACGGCGGATGAGCAGGATAAGCAAATTAATATTATTGAAACCAATTTTGAATATCCATTTATCATAAAAGAAGTTTTTGGCTCTTTTGGTTCACAAGTATATCTTATACACAACAGAAAAGAACTCATAGAAAAAAGAAATGCATTATTATACACACCGCATATATATCAAGAGTTTATAAGCAGCAGTAGAGGGAAGGATGTGCGCTTGCAAGTAGTTGGAGAACGCGTGGTGGCAAGTGTTTTGCGGATTTCCGAGCAGGATTTTCGCGCCAATGTGACCAATGGTGGAACTATGTATCCATTTGAACCGCCAAAAGAATTTGTAGATATGGCTGTGCGTGCAGCACAATTTTTACAAGCAGACTTTGCGGGGGTGGATATTCTTTTTGGTGAACACGATGAACCCATTTTATGTGAAGTAAATTCCAATGCCCATATAAAAAATATATATGATTGCACAAAAATTAACGTGGCCGACCATATTTTAGACCATATTTTGGAGCAGATATAATGCGTGGGCTTCTCATATATAACCGCGATGACTATATAAAAAATTCATGGTTTGCCAATAAAATACAGTCCGTGGGCCAAGACTTCGGCATGCACATGGAGCTTGTATTGGCAGATACTTTACATTTGTGCATTGAAAATGGAAAATTCATTATATATTCCAATGGCAAAGCCTTGGTTGATTTACAATTTGTCATAAACAGAACCAGAGATGCTGCCATTGCTAAGCATTTTGAAGCATTGGGTTGCAGAGTTTTTAATTCTTCTATGGTTACAGATATTTGTAATAATAAAGCAAGTACGCATCAATATGTGAATAGGGCGGGCGTTGACTCCATAAGTACCTGTATATGCAATAAAAATCGCTTTACAATGGAGCATATACCTTTTGCATTTCCCTTAATTGTGAAATCAGCTTCAGGACATGGCGGTAAAGAAGTGTATAAGATAGAAAATACACATGTTTTACAAAATACCATAGACGTATTGTCGGAAGACACATTTATTTTACAAGAATTTTCCCCCCATTATGGCGTGGATATACGCGTATATATAATTGATAATGAAATAATTGCGGCGGTGAAGCGATCTTCGCATGAGGATTTTAAATCAAATATTTCCCTAGGGGGAATGGCAGAAAAATATGTGCTTTCAGAAGATGAAAGAAGCATTATTACAACAATTTGCCATAACATGCAATGTGACTTTGTGGGCATAGATTTTATTTTAGGCCAGCATAAAGAGCTCCTTTTTAACGAAATAGAAGATGTGGTGGGGTGTAGGGCTTTATATGAACTCTATGATTTTGATATTTTAGAATTTTTTATACAACACATACAAAAAAACGTATAGAAAGAGGCCAGCATGGATAAAGAAATGCAATTATATTATGATTATACGGTTTCACCGCTGGGAAAAGTGTTTTACAAAACTGTATGGCGACAACTGGAACATATACAAGGGCAAAAAATTCTTGATTTTGGCAGTGGTTTTGCTTTTACCAGCCATTTTTTAGCCCGCAATAATGAGGTGACAGCCCTTGAACAAGACGCCAGTATGCTTGAAGCTGCAGCAAAGGCAGACAATTTTACCCAAATTCATGGTGATCTTGAAACGGTAAAGGCCATGGAGTCAGAAAGCTTTGATATGGTTGTGTGTCACTTGGTTTTTGAATTTGTAGAGAATGCTCAGGAAATACTGACAGAGCTCATCCGCGTCTTGAAAAAAAATGGCACCATGTCCATAGTGCGGCACAATAGGGCAGGCAGAATTGTTCAAGCCATTGTTCAAGAGTATGATTTACCCGAGGCGCATAAATTGCTTCAAGGAGAGCCTTCATTTTCTTCTGCTTTTGGGCATATAAAGTACTATGAAAATAACGACATATTACAGTGGTCAGAAAATACTTTATATATAGAGCATGTGCATGGTGTTCGGGCTTTGGCATCTTTGCACAATGCCGAAAAACAAGGGCAAGAAACATGGATTAAAGATATGCTTGAGCTGGAATGGCAATTACTCAAACTTCCGGCATTTATTGATATTGCATACTTCAATCATGTGATTTTGAAGAAAAAATAGCGCCCTGAGTGCAAGCTTAAAGTAATACTTCATAGCGTTTAACGCATGTTTGGCAAAGGGCTTCGCTTGGACAATCGGCTGCATGGCTTTGACGAAAAGCAGTAAATGTATTTTTTTGCCAAATATCCCAAGAATTTTCTGTATTAACATTGCCAAAAAGTGCTGTAGCATTTTCAGTTTGTTTTTTTGTGGGCACATTCAAGTACACACAAGGGGAAATATCGCCTTCAGCATTAACATACAAGCTTTTTTGGATGTTTTCACGGCAACTTGTATTGGTTACAGCACTTGGCAGAGCATAATGCAAATGTACATCGTATTCTTTGGCAAGGGAAGAAGCTTCTTCTAAAATGGCCTTGGCTTTGTGTAAAGTGGCTGCATCTGTAGGTTTTATGGCTAAATGTTGCAACTCTGGATTTGGTATATAATCTAAAGTGCTGATAATGCTTGTGGAAATACCAAGTTCGTGCATGAGTTTTGGCAAGTGTAATACCGCCTCCATGCGATCTGCCAAAAGTATGTAAGCTATATGCAATTCCAAGTGTACGGCCATGTGTTTTTTTCGTAAATGCTGCAACAGTAATATCTTTTGGCAGACTTTTTCAAAATCTGCTCCTTGGCGTGCCGCATTGCTTAGCGTATCTGTTCCTGCCAAAGAAAAAGCTATGATATCTATGCCGCTTGTAATGACTTGTTTGGCAATATCTTCTGTAAGGTGCAAGCCGCAAGATGTGGAAGAAACAAGGCAATCTGCTTTGCGCGCAAAAGCCACATATTCAAAGAAATGCGGATGTAAAAAAGGTTCGCCCCAGCCTTGCAAATGCACGCGCGTGCTTTTTTGTAAAAGAGGCCAAAGGTTGGCAAAAGTGCGAATTTGCATGTGTTTTCCCTTCCAGCTATGCCTTTCTGTGGTGTGAGGGCAATATATGCAGCGCGCCGCACAATGGGAGGTCACTTCCACTTGCATGCAATCTAAGGGGCGTGGAGTGGGGTTAAGTAAACCTTTAACAAGCTCCCATACGGTGGGAGACTTGAACATGCTGTGCTGTAAAATATCTGCAGAGTTATTGTCTGCTGCAATGTCTGATAAAGGAAAATTCATATTACCTGCTCATAAAAAGGCGCTGCAGCCAAGATGTCTTTACGGTTTTTTGGGTCGATTTTTTTATGCTCCAAGAACTTTGCACCAAGGGGAGTATGGGTTTAGCCCCCCATTTGCTCTTAAAAAAACGTATGCCGTCATTGATACCTAAACCTAAATTGCACGATGTATATCCCCGTTCAGAGGCTTCACATAAGAGGGCGTGTAATAATGCATCGGCCACACCGGCTTGTGCTTTTGGAGCTCGCATGGCAAACATATAAAATGCTGTGTGTAATGAAGTAAAATCTGCTATGGTAAATGCTTGTAATGCATTATTAACAGCATCATAGGCAGAGAATACACAAGCGTGTGGCACTTGTTTGCAATACATGCCAAGGCGCTGGAAAATGCTCCCCATTTCTTTGCTCACTCCTTGGCGACAAACATATTGCAGCATAAGTTCTTGGTGTTCGCTTGTCCAAGCTTTTTCACCATATTCTTTTTGTATATGAATATGTTCACGGTTTTTTGAATACATATAATACGCATTCTTGCACCGTGTTATGTCGTGCGGTAACGGAAGAAAATAATACGCATCTTCCACCACATGCATGGTAGTATTTGGCATAGATATGCAAGGTTTTTTTTCTGCCAATAAAGTTATGTGTTCAGCTTGGGGTAATTGCGAAATATGTTCAATGATATTTCCTAGTTCTTGAATATTTTGCGTATGTTGTAAGGCATAACCTACGATAACATAATGCCCGTTTTTATGATGCACCATATAATCTCCCATGAGAGAAGATGTAACATCACTTACAGCTTGCACATAGGGCAAGAGTTGGTCCGGCGTTTTTGCCAATAAAGAGGCGTGGTGCAGTTCAAATCCTAAATCTTTTTGCATATTAATTATCTTTGATGACATAAGTATTTAATAATTTATGCCGCCACGTGGGGCTTACTTTTGTGAGAGTAAAACCGTCTTCTTTGAGCATGTGACGTAAATTTAACATATGGGCTGTACCCACAAATACTGCTGTGCGTCCTTGTTCTAAAAAAGGGCGCATGCGTCGGCGAAAGCGTTCATCTCTTTCATTGATAATAGTGCGTGTGCGCGTGGGAAATTCTGCGCTGGTACCTGTAAGGCCGTATAAGTCGCCATTGAGGTAGTTTTTTATATTTTTACGCATCATATGCGGCCATTGGTGACAATTTTGAAAATAGCGTACCACTCTTTCTGGCGGCACGGCATTGAGCGAAGCTAGCTGTTCTTCAAGGCTTTCCATGGCCACCACATTTTTGCCCATATCATGGGCTATGTGCCAAGCCTCTAAGTCCACCGATTGTTGCCAGCCTTTGCGCTCTAAAAAGCCTGTCCAGCACGTAAACAATGACGTCCAAGGGCGGGCATGGGCAAGATACCAGCGCACGTCTACAAGGCGTTTGGCTTGCATATTTAAGATATGCGCTATTTTTCCTTCCGGACCTCGCACCATACGTTCTAGAGCACAGATTTCTTCTTCGGTAAAATAGGGCAAAAGTGGCTGTTGCTCTTTGGTTAAACGTATTCCTTCCGCAGAAACTTCTTGTAGTGCTTGAGCGTCTAATGGCCCTTCAAAAATAACGGTGTCCACCTTAGCAAAAAGTTTTTTAAAAGCATGCTCAAAGGAATAGCAAAAAAAGTGCGCTGAACCGCCTATCCAAGAAATTTTGTCCCCTTTTTGCACCTGCCAAAGCATGGCATAGGGGCGTTGTTCCGGCAGGGCAGCCATAATTTGACGCTTGGATTTACCTATCATATCAAGAACATCTGCAGCTTCCGATGCTGCTCCTATAGAAATGGAAGAAGTATGTTCATGTGTTACTTTAACAGTGCGTATGCTTTCCGGCACAAACACACGTAAAAGGCTGTGCATATCGTCTTTTATACTTGAAGTGTGCTCTTGCCAACTTGCCAATACAAAAGGCAATTGCTCTTGGCCGCCCCATTTACGCTTAAAACGGGTAATGCCTTCATTGACACCTAATCCTAATTGTATATATTTTTTATCTTTTTCACGAGACAAGGCAATCATATGCGCAAAAAGTGCGTCTGCTGCATGCGGGGTATAGTGTTTTTTGGTATGCGCCCCCAAAAGGTAAGAACAAAAGTCCTTGGGCGCAAAATCCAATAAAAGCGTGGCGGCCAAATGTCCGTCTTTATCCCAAGCATTAAGAAAGTGCAGATCTGTTTTTGGATGTTTTATGGCGTCAGGAGCTGTTAAAAATAACCTTTGTACCATGTTTGTCATGGGGGCTGTGCTTGGATTGGCGGCGCGTCCCAAAAATTCTGTCCATAAGCGACGGTGTTCGGGGCTGAAATGTTGCCCTAGCTCTATGTGCAAATGTTCTTGAGCTTTTGCTACTTCTCTGCGTAATTTGCTTGAGACAGTGTGCTTTGTAAGGTCTAGGGTAAAAAAAATATCTTTTTCTTGAATGAAACCCTGCAACTCTTTAGGCAACTCCGGTGCTATGGCAAAGCACGTGCTGGCCTTGGTTTTTTGCACAGCTTTTTCTTTTGCTTGTAAAAATGCTGCAGAATCAAAAAGAGTGCCTTGTAAGGGATAACCAATGATGCTCAGCCAATCGTCTTTGGCAAAGCATAAATACTTGTCTTCTACAAAAGGTTCGCCTCCCGATACTGCTTGCATAAAATGCACAGAGTGTTCCGGCACTGTGGCGGTATTTAATATGGCATCTAAATCAAGTATATTTGTCATAAAGCAACACCATCTAGCTCTTTACAAAAATATGGAAAAATTTATAATTTTTCATAGAGTGCTGACTTTAGTCAGCACGATCGACAAATCAAGAGTAGGCGCAATTTACTTGCGCCGTGAAGCGATTGATTTTCGTGCCTTTCCACCAAGACAGTTTTACTGTCTTAGGTGGCGCAAACTCCCGCAAGGGAGGTTGTCATCAAACATGGAAAAAGTTACAATTTTTTCTACATTACAAGTAAGGAAGTGCTTATGTCAAATCATGTATTTATAGCCACAAGTCTTGATGGATATATTGCCGATAATAATGGCAGTGTGGATTGGCTAAATGCCTATTCTACACCTCCCGCTTCTTCTGAAGAAGATGTTTTTGCGCAATTTATGCAAAATATTGACGCTGTAGTTATGGGTAGAAATACTTTTGAAGTGGTGCAGTCTTTTGGCGTCTGGATATATACAAAACCGGTTATTGTGCTTTCTTCTACTTTGCAAACCTTGCCTGAAGAATATGCTCAAAAAGCTTATGTTACTACCGAAAGAATTGATACACTGTTAGCAAGGTTGCATGCTGAAGGTTTACAAAATTTGTATATTGACGGCGGTAAAGTTATCCAGAGTTTCTTGCATAAAGACCTTATTGACACTATGACCATCACCCGAATTCCTGTGCTTTTGGGTGGAGGTATTGCTCTTTTTGGTAAAAATTCAGTGCAATTGGCTTTTACGCATAGCCAAAGTAAAGTGCTTAATGGCGGACTGGTTATGGACACATATTTGCGTAAAAGATAAGTATATTGACATATAAGGTTTTTTTGCTATAGTGTTGACAGATATTTTTTAGACGCTTTTTACTAAAGCCTTGTTCTTTAACTGTTCTATGTAATTTGGAGGAAGTATGGCACGGATGAAAATGGGATTGCCCATGCAAATGGGTATAGGCCTTGTGGCGGGGGTTATAGCCGGTATTTTAGCACAAAATACCAGTCTTGGCGTAGATGTGTTCAAACCATTGGGCGACATTTTTATTCGACTTATCCGCATGGTAGTTGTGCCCTTAGTTTTAGCAACGCTTATAGCAGGCGCTGCAGGTATTGGTGACACCACTAAATTGGGACGCCTTGCCACCAAAACCTTACTTTTTTAT
>CAYJGS010000040.1:0-14532 GCA_964369505.1 uncultured Desulfovibrionaceae bacterium
TCAAAAATTGCTATTAACACAGCGTTTCTAAGGCTTGAAAGTTCACGTTTTGAACCTTTCGTCAAGGCATTACAAAGTATTTTCGTGCCTTTCCACCAAGACAGTTTTACTGTCTTAGGTGGCGCAAACCCACGAAGTGGGGTTTGTCAACAAACTGAAAGCCCCTTGGTTTCCCAAGGGGCTTTCAGTTTGTTGAATTATGTAAAAGTCTTATTTATGATTCAACTAATTGTTTGGGTTTCTTTTTTCCATTTTCATCTGCGGCTTTACAGCTTTTTTGGCAACAGTTTTTATGGTAGCTTTAGCCAAGCTTGTTTTAGATTTTATAACAGGCTTATTTTGAGGCTTTTCTTGCACATTGGTGGTATTTTGCAGCAAAACTTGCGCAGGCATATTGTCGTCTGCTTGGGGTATTTGCAAACCAATGCGGGCTTCGTGATTTATAAGAATGGGCCCTGTAAGGTTAAGCCTTGTTTCTTCTGGTTTGCCATTGGGTATTGTTACCGTTACCAATACCGCCGTTTGGCGCACATCTTTTAGGCGCAGTAATTTTTGTTCTGCATCGCCCACGCGCATTTTAAAATCCTTCATAAAGCTGAAAGGATCGCCCACCAAAAGTCCCACGTCTGCTTTATCCACACTTTGCAAGATGAGCAAAGGGGCGTCTGGCCTTATTTGCAAGAGCACAAATTCATGCAATCCTTCAAAACCGGCAAGCCCGCGTGGAAAATAGATAATTTTATCAGGATCTACGCGCCTTACGCCCAAACGAGTGGGTATAGTTAATTCTTTTTTTCTTGCCATAAGCGTGCTACCAACATGAGGTCTTCGTTACGAGTTTCTAAAGCGTGGCGGTTTTCTTCCGTCACACGGATATATACTTCTTCCCTATAGACTGTAATGTCGTCGGGCACATCAATACCAAGCTTGACCTGCTTTCCTTGCTGGCCAAGAACGGTGATGCGAATGTTTTCCCCCAAATAGAGGCTTTCGCCAGGTCGGCGAGTGAGTATCAACATAATAGAACCCGCTTTGTTCGAGCATTTTTGCCATAGAACAATTAGTGTAAAATATTAACAAGCTTAAACGTACTTAGTTAAATTAATCTGCATAATCATAGAAGATGATTTGAGAACCGTTGAGTATGCAAGTTCTTGTTTTGCCAAATTATTTAAGAGCTCAGTCAAATCTATATCTTCAGTATAACTCAAACGCTCTTCTTGGTCTAGCTTTTCAAAGCTCAAAGTGTCCTCAGCCAAATCTAAACGATTAACAAGGCCGCCCACGCGCGTAACTTCTGTTAAAATATGCTCATGTGCTGCTGTTATGGTTTCAAGGGCTTGTGAAATGCCGTCGGTATTATTAAATTCGCAAAAAGCAATAAGTTCGCCAACAGCCTGAAATATATTGGGACCTTCCACAGTTTGCCCTTCGTACATGCCGCCAAAAATATCTATGCCCACTTGGTTTACAGGCACATAGGTATTAGACATAATTTCATATCCAAGATCTGCACGGTCAGGGTGTACAACCATTTGCGATCCGGCAGGTATGGTGGTGGTGCCGCCGTCTGGTGCCGCAATTTCCATTCTTCCGCCCGGTATATTTATAAACACAGAATCAGTGGGGGGAAAAGGCGTTTGGCTGGTGGCCTGTATCCAAGTATTGCCATTATCGGTGCTATACGAATAGTGCACAACATTATTGGGTATGGTTAAATCTGCATCTTGGTCTATGCGCACCAAGGTGTTTTGCGCAAAATTTCCTTCTGCATTGAGCATCAAGTCCTTAGGGCCACCCAACATATCCACACGGCGAGGCTGCATGTCAATTTGCATGCCATTTGGCAATATAGAAGAAGCCGGAGGAGCGCTGGTGGTAAGTTCGATGCGGTGTTCATCACCATTCACATCGGTAAAAGGTAATTGCATAGAACCATCGGCTGGGTCTGATACTTGAGCTGTCATGGCAGTCCACGTGGTGCCGCCGTCGGTGCTGATGCTGTATTCCACTATGCTGCCAGGGTCGCGTAAATTGGCACCGGGTGCAGCATTGTCAATGCGCAACAAAGTATTGTCTGGTATATCTCCGGTAATGCTTGCTTGCATGCCGTCAGGCCCGCCTGTCACTTGGGCATGAGCATTGTCATTATTGGTATCACCTTGATAGACGGCTGTGGGGTGCACAAAAAGATATGTGCCGTCATCAGAGTGTATTTCGTCATCGGTTCTGACGGATTCTTTCACCGTGGTGCCGGGGCGCATATTCATGGTGACGCCTTCCATGGTAATGCTTGATTCGGTGGGGGTGAGTGTGCCTGTGTTCCAGGTTACACCATTGTCATTGCTCCATTCATAATCCAAAGTGTCCACACCCACAGTGCCTGTGCTTAAAAAGCGTACAGCCATGGAGCTTTCACTGGAACCTGTAATGGAAACACCGGCTTTATCAAAATCTGTATCGGTGGTGGAAACATTAAGCCCCATTTCATAAGCCGTTTCCCCATATTTATGCCCGGCAAACAGAGAATTATTGTTAAATTCTTGATTAGACAAGTTGAGCAATTGGCCAAAAAGTTCTTCAATTTGATAGCCAATTTGTTGCCTATTTTCCGGAGTCATGGTTTCTGTGGCCGCTTGTTCGGTCAAGGATTTAATACTTGTAATGGTGGTGCTTACTTGTTGCAAGGTAGCGTCGGTCATTTCAAGCCAACCGCGCGCTGTGTCCACATTGGTTTGGTATTGCACAGTGCTTGCAATGTCAGCACGTATATTCAAAACCTGCGCAGCACCTGCGGGATCATCCGAAGGCTTGTTGATTTTCTTTTGTGTGCCGCCTTGGATATTGGATTCCATAAAATCCGCCAAGGACGATTGCATTTGGCTTAAGGCATTGCCATAAATCATGCTATTGGTAACGCGCATAATGCCTCCTTATTGCTTAAGGCCAAGCAAGGTTTGCAGCATTTCATCAGCTGTGGTGATGAGCTTGGCCGCCGCCGTATAGGCATGTTGAAATTGAATAAGATTGGCCATTTCCTCATCAAGGTTAACGCCTGAAACTTGCTGTTGCTGCATGGCAAGGTCTTCTGCAAGGGCAGTGTTATATTCAGCATTGGTATTGGCCGTGCGGGCATCAGCACCCACCTTAGAAACAAGGGCGCTGTAGTATTCTGTAATGCTTTGATTGCCCACATGACGCCAAGGAGTAGCAATAGATACAGGCGTTGTGAGCAAATTGCCAATTTCGTTGGCAAGGGCATTGTCGCCGGGATTGAGTTCATTTTGTCCATTCACATAGCCTGCGGCAATGCGATTAAGATCTGAATGCAATTCGGTATCCACAGCAATATTTGCTGCACCTGTGCCTGTAAAAAAGCTATTGATACCAAGACCTGCCATAAGGCCTGTGGTGTCAGATCCCAAAGAAAAAGTATAATTGGGGTTTGTGCTTTCTATATTTAATTTATTGTCCACAATACTGGCTCTGACCTTTGTGCCATCGGCAGAATTAATGGCCGTAACCACGTCTTGCAAGCTGTGCTTGGTGGGGTCAAAATTTTGTATGCCAGGGGTGGCGGCATCAAAATCTAAATCTGTACTGTTTAAAAACGTGCCTGTATCTGCATCATAAAAATTAAATTGTATATTGCCAGAGGTGAGTTTTTCGTGAAAATGCAGGCCACTTTGGGGTGTGCCCAAAGGAATTTCAGCGTCCCCTACTGATTGTGTTCCGTCATAATAACTTGCGTGTTCAAGGCCAGCGCCTTGGCTGTGCAATTTATTCACTTCCCATATGAGCGTATTGGCAACAGCGTCCAATTCGTCTTGATAACGCCCCACATGGTCATCACGCACGGAAAAATATGCCGCCAACGATCCGCCATTGACGCGGTCTTGGTTTTCTGTGCCGTCAAAAAAGGCTTGCGGGCTTATGTTTAATGGGCCGCGTGTGGGTTCGATATAATATAAAGCATTTTTGGGTATGATGGTAAAGCGGTCGCCTTCGCTAAAATTATTGCCTTCTGAAAAAGAAATTTTGATATCGTGCACTTGCACAGGGTCAACATTGCCATCACCGTCTGCATCGGTGACATTGAAAGTTTTTTCTGAGCCGTCTTCATTGCGCAACCACGTTTTGCCACCGTCAAGGGATACACGATATGTAGGGGGTGGAGTGTCACCCACATCGCCACCGCTGAGCATTTCTACGGTATATTCATAAGAATCTTCACCGTCAAAAATCACTTCGCCTGTATAATCAGAAGTGGGTCTAATGTGCTCTTCGGCCATGGGGCCCATAAATTCTAAAGAAAAGGTTTCGTGCCCTTGCACCAAGGGTTGACCGGTGGCCAAGCGAATGGTGGTGGTATTGCCATCGCCGTATTGCGTGGTGATATCCACTATGGTGGCAAGTTCGCGAATGGCCGTATCGCGCTTATCTAAAAGATCATTGGGATTGCTTACGCCATCAATGGTGTTGGCACTGATTTGCTTATTAAGATCTGAAATGGTTTCAATAAGTTCGTTGGCTCTGTCCACATCCACTTGAATGGCGTGTTCCATTTGCTCATGAATTTGCTGTAAGTCTTCAGAAGATTGACGCATAAGTAGGGTTAAGTCGTCAGAAAGAGAAAGCAAATCTTGACGATATGAAGCTTCGTCAGGATACGCAGAAAGATCTTGCCAAGCGGCAAAAAAAGACGTCATGGCACTGCTTATGCCTGTGCGGTTGGATTCATTAAAAATGCTTTCCACAGAGGCCATGGTGGTGGCTTGTTCTTGCCAACGGGAAGCCACGGTGGACTTATCCAAAAAAGAAACTTCTACAAATTCATCAAAGCGACGCAAAACCTGCACCGCATCCACACCCATGGGCTGTGCGCCGGGTTTGGTGGTTAAGGCATAAGCGTCTTCAAGTTGCACATACTGACGCGAATAGCCGGGGGTATTCACGTTGGCAATGTTATTACCCGTAACATTGATGGTGTTTTGTTGCGCGTGTATGCCCGATTGCCCAATATTAAAGAGGTGATTTATGCTCATCTACAGCCTCCCCGAAATGAGCGCGGCTTGTGGCTTTTGTGTGCCATAGTTTTTAATGGAGCCGCGTCTACCATAGGTGGTGGTATCTTTAGGTATTATTTGGGAGTGCAATTCTTGCATAAGCTTTTGGCTTTGATCTAAAAAAGCTAAAGAAAGCTGAGCATTGCGCGATGCATTGCGCGATGCCACTTGCTCTGCTTTATCTATGGTATGGTAATATTCAAGCAAAATTTGGCCTTGCTCTTCGGGCAAAAGTTCCACATAATGTCGCACTTTGCCGCCATCAAGCATGGCAATAACTTCGGTTTTTTCTTTGGCAAGCTGCCTGATGAGCTCTTGAATAGAAAATTCCAAGGCCACAACACCATCTGTATTGCGCTGGCGCAGCATGGTATATTCCTCGTCTATAAGCTCAATAAGTAAGTTCATGGCTTGTTTTTGGCGAAGTAGTGCGTCGTGTATACGTTGGTACATGGAATTTCCCCTTAAGTTTTAGGCAAAAGCTGCCATAAAAGTTTTGTATTTGGGGAAATGCAAATTTTGTGCCGTCAAATTTTCGGCTGAGGTTTTAGGCGAGGGGTATGAGGTAAAAAATTAATATTATTTCACGTTTCTTAAAATTTGTAAAACTTGACGCAAAATATATCTAATGGTAGGTGATTGATATAATAGATATGAAATTTATAAAATCAAGAACTATTATGAATAAAAAACAAAAAACTTTTCCAATTAATCCACAAATACTTAAGTGGGCTCGTGATGAAGCAGGATTTACTTTGGCTGAAGCGGCTCAATACGCCCAAATTAAACCTGTAAAACAAAGCAAGAAAAATATAGGGCTTTCTGCTCCAGAGCATCTCAATGCTATCGAAAATGGCACTAAAAATATAAGTAAAGTAATACTGGAAAAGTTGTCCAAGCTATACAGACGGCCTATTATAACCTTCTTCTTGCCTTCTCCTCCTCCTAAAAATGATTTTTTTGTGGATTATCGCGCAACACTTACTACTGCAAAAACAGATAGCCCTAGTTTCCAAGCGTTAAAGCGTAGAATATATAACTTGTATCAAGAATTGCTCGCTATTGCGAAAGACAATGGGCAAGCGCCATATCCTTTCATCGGCTCTTGTGGGAAAACTCGTAAGAAAGAAAATCTATTAACTTTTATAGAAAAGTATTTTGGCTTAAATCCTAGAAAGACAATTCGTAAACAGCTTACACCTGACGCTTTATTTAGAAAACTACGTGAGCAAGCTCAAGATGCTGGCGTGTATGTTATTTTACAAGGGAATTTGGGAAGCCATCACACCAAAATCGATGTTGAAGAATTCCGAGGGATGGCTATTTCTGATAAATTGGCACCTATAATTATAATTAACTCTAATGATTCTGATTCTGCTAAATCGTTCACTCTTATCCATGAACTTTGTCATCTGCTGTTAGGTATTAATGTTTTGGGCAATTATGATGTTAATATACCTACAAGCAATAAAATTGAAAAACTATGTAATGCAGTTGCAGCTGATTACCTTGTCCCTAAAGATGAATTACTAAATATTTATCAAGTAAATGCATCTGCTGATGACTACTTTACCTATGGAAAGTTTTTTGGAGTGAGCTCCTTAGTCATAGCAAGACGATTATTCGACTTGGGTATAATTTCTAAGGAAGAGTATTTACAACATCAAGCCTTAATTGCAAGCAAGGTAAACAAGAAAAAACTTGCTAATCCAAATAGCGGACCAAATCCTAACACAGTCCTCAAGTCTTATTTAGGGAAAAAACTACTAAACACCTTAGATAATGCAGTTAACAATGGTCAATTAGCACCTAGCGATTTGACAAGTATTTTACATATACCCTTTTCTCGTTTTGAAAAGGTGGTTCAATAGATGCGCTATATCCTTGATGCCAATGTGCTAATCGACGCAAAAAATAAATTGTTTCCGATGGAAGAGTACCCAAAATTTTGGGATTGGCTCTTGCGTTGTGCAAAAGACGATATCATTTTTATTCCTGAGAGTGTGTTTGAAGAAATACAACAAGGGAACGACCCTCTTGCTACGTGGACAAAAGATAACAAAAATATATTTTTTGTTTCGACAGCAGAAACGTATGAAGTGCTGAGTGAAATTTTGCAAGCCTATTCGGATATAGCGGGTATACCAAGCCAAGAGTGTCTAGAGGCCTTAAGGGCTGACCCATACATTATAGCACACGGGTACATTCATAAATGTACCGTTGTTACAAGTGAAAGTCACCTCCGAGATGGTAGTATTAGTATAAAAAAAATTAAAATACCAGCAGTGTGCAAAAAGCTGGGTGTACGTTGCATAGGCATTTCTACTTTTATTTGGGAAGTTGAGAAAAGTCACTTTGGCTAATGTGCACTACGACAATGGCAACTTTGATACTGCACTATTTCTATAGCAAAAAACCAATTTACTGAAACAGTAAAGATACTCTCTACAACACACTAGGCAGAGGGTTCAAGCAAATATTTTGACCTCTCCATAGCCATGGCTGTGTATTTTTTGAGTTTTAGTACTTATACGGGTTTTGATTTACGCTCTGAAATTTCTTAAAAAATCCCTCCATTTTCCCATTGCTATTTTAGCAAAACGTCACTACCTATGGGGCATGAAAAATAACAGCATTCACATTGAAGGTGCGCGTCAGCACAATCTAAAAAATTTACATTTGGACATACCGCGAGATGAGCTTGTGGTTATTTGTGGGCCTTCCGGTTCCGGAAAATCCACCCTTGCTTTTGACATTGTATATGCCGAAGGGCAACGCCGCTATGTGGAGTCGCTTTCGGCTTATGCGCGTCAATTTTTACCACAAATGAACAAGCCCGCCGTGGATAAAATAGAAGGTCTTTCCCCTGCCATATCCTTAGAGCAACAATCAACAGCCCGTAATCCGCGTTCCACCGTGGGCACGGTCACAGAAATATACGATTTTCTGCGCGTGTTTTTTGCCCGTCTTGGGCGCATGTATTGCCCCATATGCGGTGACCCCATAGAAGCGCGTGCGGCCGATGAAATTATTGAAGATATATTACATTTACCTCAAGGCGCAAAATTTATGGTCATGGCGCCCTTGGTGGAACATCAAAAAGGCACCCATGCTGATCGCTTTAAAAAATTAAAAGCCGAAGGCTTTGTGCGTGTGCGCGTGAACGGCGACATTTACACCCTTGAAGATGTGCCTATCTTAGATAAAAATAAAAAGCATACCATTGATCTTGTTATAGATCGCTTGGTAAATAAAGAAGGCATACGCGGTCGCTTGGCCGATTCTGTGGAGCTGGCTTTACGCCATGGCGAAGGGCGCCTTTTAGTGCATTTACCGGCTTCTGATACCGAAGAAGCTAAAGACATTGTGCATTCTACCGCTTCGGTATGTGTGCGTTGCCGTTTGAGTTTGCCAGCTCCAAGCCCGCAGCTTTTTTCTTTTAACAGTCCACAAGGGGCTTGCCCACGCTGTGTGGGGCTTGGTACGGTGGATTATTTTGAACCCTTGCTCATAGCGCCCAATAAGGGCTTATCTTTAAATACAGGAGCACTGCTTCCTTGGGCTACGCAAAAGATGTTTGCCCGTTATGCCGATGCTTTAACAGCTCTTGGCAAACGCTGGAAGTTTACTTTATCAACGCCTTTGGCCGAATTCAGCCCCAAGGCTTTGGACGCGCTTTTTTATGGTGAAGATGCCAAGGGTAAGCCTGTGCAAAATTCGCAAGGTTTGCGCCGTAATTGGATGGGGGGCAATGTGGCCCTTGATGCCAAGGGTGATTATAATAGCGAAGAATTTTTGCAACACGAAGACGAGCAGGCCAAGGTGCCTGTGGGGGCAAAACGTTGGACAGGTGTTATACCCTTGCTTGAGCAGGGCATGCAATATGGCGATGCTTGGCGCGAAACCTTATCGCGTTTTCGCCAGTCTACTTTTTGCCCTGCTTGTGGTGGTGCCCGCTTGCGCCCAGAAGCCCTTGCCGTGCGCGTGCATGATATAAATATACAACAATTTTGCGCCCTTTCTGTAGAAAAATCCCTTGAATGGATGCAAGGGCAAGAATTCAGCGGCCGCCATGCGCTCATTGCCGAGCCATTGCTTAAGGAATTACAGCACCGCTTAACCTTTATGCGCGACGTGGGCTTGGAATATATTTCCCTTGGTCGTGCCATGAGCACTCTTTCCGGTGGTGAAGCCCAACGTATACGCTTGGCTTCGCAATTGGGTTCCGGCCTTGTGGGGGTCACCTATGTGCTGGACGAACCTTCCATAGGCTTGCATCCGCGGGATAATGCGCGGCTCATTGGCACCTTGCGTTCTTTGCAGCAACGCGGCAATACGGTGCTTGTGGTGGAGCATGACGAAGCCACCATCTGCGAGGCCGATACGGTCATTGAACTTGGGCCGGGATCCGGTTCACAAGGGGGCGATTTAGTCTTTTTAGGCACGGTGCCAGAGCTTATGCAAAAGGCGGACACACTTACCGCCAAGTATTTACGCGGCGATATGGGCATTGATTTGCCGGAAGAGCGCCGCGAAGGACAAGGCGAATTGGTGCTTAAAGGCATCACCACCAACAATTTGCAAAATGTGGATTGCCATATTCCCTTAGGCGTGCTCACCTGTGTTACCGGTGTATCCGGATCTGGTAAAAGCTCTTTAGTTGTTGATACTCTATATAAACATTTGGCCTTGGCTCAAGGCATACGCGTGGATCAACCAGGCACCATTGCCAGCATGCAAGGGCACAAGGACATTGAGCGTATTGTGTCCATTGATCAAAGCGCCATTGGGCGCACGCCGCGTTCTAATCCCGCCACATACACCAAGATTTTTGATGAAATCCGTACTATATTTTCTTCCACACCCGACGCGCGTAAACGTGGATACACGCCGGGACGCTTTAGCTTTAATGTGCGCGGTGGGCGCTGCGAAGCGTGTAATGGTGATGGGCAAATTCGCGTGGAAATGCACTTTTTGCCCGATGTGTATGTTATGTGCGATGTGTGTAAGGGCAAGCGTTATAATCACGAAACCCTTGAGGTACGCTATAAGGGCTTGAATATTGCGGATGTTTTAGATCTTTCTGTGCGTCAAGCCAGAGCTTTTTTTGAAAATTATCCTGTGCTTGAACGGCGCTTGGCTGTGCTTGAAGATGTGGGGCTTGACTATATTCGCCTTGGGCAACCGGCCACCACTCTTTCTGGTGGTGAAGCGCAACGTATTAAAATTTCACGAGAACTTGGTAAAAAATCTTTGCCTGGCACCTTGTATATTCTTGATGAACCCACCACAGGCTTGCATATGCATGAAGTGGGCAAGCTCATTGCTGTTTTGCATAAACTGGTGGATAGGGGAGCCACGGTGGTGGTTATTGAGCATAATACCGACGTGATTTTAACTTCTGACCATGTGTTAGATCTTGGGCCCGGTGGGGGAGAAAATGGCGGGCGCATTGTGGCACAAGGAACGCCGGAAGCCATTGTGGCCGATGCCAATTCGGTAACGGGTAAGTTTCTTATGGAAGAACGCAGGCTGCGTAAAAAGAAATTGACCTTATCCGCTTAGGGCGGCGCATGAGATGTCAATGGAAACAAGTTCCATTGACGCGCCTTCTTCGCTCAATAGCTCGCTACCGCTCGAGCCTCCCGGCGGGTTAGGGAATCCGCTTAGGGCGGCGCATGAGATGTCAATGGAAACAAGTTCCATTGACGCGCCTTCTTCGCTCAATAGCTCGCTACCGCTCGAGCCTCCCGGCGGGTTAGGGAATGCGGTCGCGGTGGCCACAGTATTCAGTTTTTTATTGCATAGTTGTGGCTATATTGCTAGAGTATAGAAAATGTTTAGAAAATTTGTAGGGTAAAAAAATAAAAACTTTTGCTTACAGACTTTTTTCCGGAGGATTTTTCATGAATTATTCGTTGGTTAGAAATATGCTCGCCCTTTTGGTGCTGTCAATGCTTTGTGTGGCTTGTGGTCCAAACAATCAAATTCCTTTGACTTATCCACCCAAGGACGGCAGTGTTCTTCCTGCTCCCGGTGCACCGCATGTGGCTGTGGTGCTCTTTTCTGACAAGCGCCCTCAAGCGCATTTAGGTACGCGCAGTGATGGCAGCACTTTTACCAGCACCATTGCGGTTTCTGATTGGGTGGCGCGTTCCTTTGCCGATGCTTTATCGCGCCAAGGTTTGCAAGTATCCTTTGCAGGCAATATAAATCAAGCAAAAGCCGCAAATCCCAATTATATTGTGACGGGTGTAGTTAATGAAGCTTCGCTCAGCGAAATTTCCATTGCGGAATTGCGCGCCACCATGCAGATTGATATGGCTGTGTCTGGTGCGCAAGGTGTTATTATGAACGAAGGCCTTTCTGCCAGCCAAAATACGTCGGGCATCATTTCCACAAGCACGGCTGAAAACTTATTGCGCCAGACGGTGCAAGAGCTTGTCAGACCGGCTTCCGCAAAAATTGCGCAAAAAATCATGAAGTAAAACCATGTTTAGCCTTCCCCGAATATGCACACCTGACGTGTTCTTTATTCGTGGAAGGCTTTTTTATGGCCTTATTTATCCATTTGCCCTTCTTTTAGTATGGTGCTTTGTACAGCCCACGCAAGTTTTTGCACAAAAATACACATTTGCCACCACCTATTCACCACATATAGCAAAAGAACACACAGAAATAATTGCAAAATCCATTGCGTACATGCATTGTCTAGAACAAGTGAGTAATGATCTTTTGCAATACAAGGCCGTAAAATTTGGCATGCAAGATATTGATTTGCGTCAAGCATTGGCCGCCATTATTTATGAGTATACTTTACACGTGGATAAGGAAGAAGATGCAGAAAAAAAACAAAATCTGTATCTTACTTTAGAGCTAATACCGCGTAAAGATGACTTATCACAAGGCATTACCCAAAGCATGCAAAAGGAATCCACGCTAGGCCTATATGTGGAGTTTATTAAAGCATTGGCAAAACTTACTCAAGAAAGTAAAAGATTATTACGAGTTGTGGCAGAAGATGCAGGCCATGTAAAAGCCCTTGGCCAAAGCCTGCAAGCTCTTTGGCTATATTATGAAGCGCTTACATATTTTCAAGAAACATGGCGCGAACCGCAAAAAGCCGAAGCGCTTTTAGAAAAAGCATTACACTTTAATGCAAACATTTCTTATATTAACGCAGCCCTAGCCGAAATTCTCTTGCAATTGAATCTTCCCTTAAAAGCTCTTGAGCGTGCCAATATGGCTGTGGAATTACAAAAAGATCGCGCGCGCAGCCTGTATATTCGCAGTTTAATACATTTGCGCTTGCAGCAGCTGGCCTTGGCTAAGCATGATATTGACAGAGCTTTGCAGCTCATGCCGCAGGTGGCAGCATGGTATAAAGCGCGGGCGGCTGTGCATTTGGCTTTGCGCGAAACGGAAAATATGTGCCTTGATTTAGAAGAAGCTTGCAGCCTTGGGCAATGTCAGGGCTTAAGTTCCATGCGCGAAGGGGGGCTATGCTTTAGCAAATAGCATGGCGTTCAAACACATATCAACATTTTCGTTTCAGTAAAGTAGAGCAAATAAAATGCAATATATATATTGCACAACACCATAATAATGACTATTATATATGCCATGAAAGCTAGAGAAGAAACACAAACCTTACCCCCTGTGGTGGAAGAACATTTACGTCAATTAGGGCAACATATACACATTGCACGTAAATTGCGTAATATTACTATGGAAGATATGGCACAAAGGGTGGGCGTATCTCGTGAAACCTTGCGGCGCTTGGAAAATGGACATCATGGTGTATCATTAGGCATTTTTGCGCAAGTGTTATGGGTGCTCAACCTAGAAGAAAATTTAGAAAATATAGCTTCACTTGCCGTAGATGTTCGGGGGCAAACCTTGGCTGCCAAGCAAACAAAAAAACGTGTGGGCAAGGCTCGAACAAATACATTAGTCATGAGTGATAAGTATGATTTTTAAAGATATTTATGTTTTTGTTCAACTAGATGGAGATTATATTCCTGCAGGTATTTTGCAGCAAAACAGCGTGGGGCGTGGCTATTCCTTTCGTTATGGCAATAAATATATACAAAGACCTAACGGCATTGCTCTTGACCCTATCACGCTACCCTTGGGAAGGGAAGAGTTCCAATCCCCAGAGCTTTTTACCGTCTTTCGTGATGCTGCTCCCGACCGCTGGGGGCGCAAGGTGCTTTCCATCATGGCACAAAAACATTATGGGGAAATGCCTGAACTGGAAATTTTAACAGCTTTGCACTCAGAACATCGTATGGGAGCTTTAGCCTTTGGGGCAAGCCCTGACAAGCCATGCTCTATGGCAACATGGGCGAGGAATGAACAAAATGACTTTTCCTTTATGCCCATGGATAAACTGCAACATGTACTTGCCATTGTGCGTGCAGTGGACGCTATCCATGATGAAAGTTTGGTGGCGGCTTTACAAAAGTCTTTACCAGAAGATGCCTTTCTTCGTGCCTTGGCTTCAAGCTTGAGCCTTGGAGGTGCACGCCCCAAAGCTCTTGTATCACATAAAGGTAGTATATGCATTGCCAAGTTCCCCAAACACGGCGACCCTTGGAACGAGCCACGCATTGAATATGCCACCATGTTACTGGCACAGCGTTGCGGCATTACCATACCAAAGCTAGAACTACACTCATTCCCCCAAGGCGACATACTGCTTTTAGAGCGTTTTGACCGTCAATATGGACAAGCTAAGCATGTTATTTCAGGCTTTACCCTCAACCGCCTCGCAGAAGACGGTGATTGGGGAAGTTATCAAGATATGGCTATTAACGCTCGCCGTTATGGTGCGTTTTGCCAAGAAGAACTTTTTCGCCGTATGGTATTTAATGCCCTATGCTCCAACCGTGATGACCATCCACGCAATCATGCCTTCTTTGTGGAACAAAATCGCCTTGCCTTAAGCCCTGCTTATGACATTGTGCCAAGTGCTGTAAATATAAAACCGCTGGAACTAGCACTGCGTTGCGGCAAAATGGGCCGTGAGGCCAGCATAGAGAATTTATTAAGTGATGTTAAGCCTTTTGGCTTGAACGTGGACCAAGCAAGGACAATAGTAGCAGAAATGCGTAAAATTACTGACGACTGGCAGGATCATTTTGTAGGGCTTGGTGTAGGTGAAAAAGATTTGAATATGTTGAAATCACGGTTTCAATGGTAGTGCCAAGCTCTCAAAATTACAATGCGACCAAAAATCAAGAATAGGGCGAGCTTTGCTTGCCCGTTAAATGATTGATTTTTGTGCCTTTCCGCCAAGACAGCTTTGCTGCCTTTCGGCGGCGCAAACACCACGAAGTGGTGTTTGTATACTATTGATTAAGGAAACGCTGATTTAATCGGCGTTTCCTTAAAAGGAGCGTTGACGATAGTCAATGCGACCAAAAATCAAGAATAGGGCGAGCTTTGCTTGCCCGTTAAATGA
>CAYJGS010000041.1:0-14419 GCA_964369505.1 uncultured Desulfovibrionaceae bacterium
GCGCGCACGAGTCACTTGTTTACTCGTGCATGCTATGCGCCGCCCTGAGCGGATAAAAGACGACCGTTTTCGGGGACGGTCGCCTTTCACTTGGAGTATATATGGTATGGGTATTTTTACCCAGTCATATTATGAGAAAGCTCTGCACAACTATTTTAAAAAACTACTCAAATATCAACAATGAGAGTGCAGAGCAAAGGCACAAAAATCAATCTCTTAGCGGGCAAGCAAAGCTCGCCCTGTTCTTGATTTTTGGTCGCAATGACTTCGTCAATGCTCCAAATACCTGCGCAATTATTGCGCAGGTATTCACTAACGCTTCATACCGATGACGGTGTTGAGCATTTCATCCACGGTGGTAATGCCTTTGGAGTTTGCTTGGAATCCACGTTGGGTGGAAATCATGCGCACAAACTCTGTGGACATATCAACGTTTGATTGTTCAATATTATAGGCATTAATGCTGCCCATGCCTGCTTCACCGGCTTTGGCTTGTTGAATGCTTCCGGATTCACGGGTAGTGGTGTACAAGTTGCCGCCTTCGCGGTACAGACCTTGTGGATTTACAAAGTCGTACATAGCGATTTGATAGAGGGGCATTTCTACGTTGTTGTTATATATACCGTAGAGCACGCCTTCAGAATCTATGCGTACATTGCTTAGGGTTCCTGATGTATAACCATTTTGAGTACTAAAGTTTGTGGAAGAAGAAGTACCGCGGCTGGTGGAAGAACCTGTGTCGCCTTCGTTGGGTATAAAGAGCCCAAGCGCATCATAGCTTGCAGGAGAGGCCACATCGCCCGTGGTGGGATTGATGATGGCAAAAGTATCCTGAATAGAAGCCGTTTGCGGTAATATCATTTCACCGGTAATAGGATCAATATCTGAGCTTGTTCTGGCAAGGGCATGACCTTGATATTGCCATGGTACTTGCGGGTTTGAAGATTGCAGACCAAGGTCAAATTCCATCCAAATATCGTCAGCTTCCTTGCTCTTGGTGGTATCTGTGGGGCTCTTTTCTTGTCCTACGGCATTGGCCATGGGGTGGCCGGAAAAGTTTGCCGTAAATAAAGGATACCCATCGGCAGAAACTTCTGTGGGCTGCCACGAAAGAGCCGAATCAGGGTGACCTATTTGCGATGCGTTTAAATCGCTGGCCGAATTACGTATGGCGTCAGCTTGTAAGGCATCACGTGTGGGAATGTAGCTTGCGTCGTATTGCGCATCATAAAAGGCGCCTGTTTCCGGAGCTGGCAAAATGCTTGTATATCCGACTTGATAGAATACATCATAGGCTTTTTGGTATTCTAAAGGATAGAGTTCAGCTTCTAATGGACCATAGGTGGCATTATAGGCCGCGTCCCAGTCAGCATCGCCAGGACCCATGCCGGGGTGTGCGGCATCAGCTGCGGCGGTGGCGGCTGGGCCTGCTATGGCTAAAACAGCGGCGTCGGCATTGGTTTGAATGGTGGTTTCGTTGGCGGCAGCGTTTGCGATACCGGCTCTGTTGGCAGCACTTTCGGCGGCTTTGGTAGCGGCGGCAGTGGCAATGCTATCGGCATTATTGTCGGCAGCTGTGAGAGAATCAGTCAAAAGAGCTTTTAATGCAGCGTCGTTGGCCGCATCGTCTGGATCTAAGGTAAGACCGGCAATATAAGTGGCACGATCTGCCGCAGGTTGTGCTAAAATATCATCAACAGTGGTAGTGCTAATAACTTCATTGGGGGTAATGGTTTCACCCGGGGCAAAGTCTGTATTGCCCATGTAGGTATAAGAAGTTTGGCTGACCAATTCACCGGATGAGTTAAATATCATGGTGCCCTTCATGAGTATGCCGGCAGCTTCGGTATCTTGGAAGCTGGAGGCGCCAGAAAGTACGCCTGTGGTGGGGTCATAGGTACCGCCAAAGGTACGTGCGTCTTCTTCTGGCTTCATGGTGAGCAAGTATTCATATACCGAATAGCCGGTGGGTAAGCCGTCAATAACTTCTGTTGGGTTGCCCAAAGAATCCACACCTTCAGTGGGTACTTGGTCAAAATAAGCCGTTAGGGTATGTTCTTTGCCGCCTTCGTCATATACTTTAACGGGAACACTCCATTCAAAGGCATCGTGGGGCAGAGCAGGGTCGCCCGGGTTTTGAATGGCGTTTTGACCGTCCCAAGTGTCGGACATGGCAAAGAGCGGATTGGTTACGCTGACGCTATTGTCTTGATTATCTTCGGCCGTTAAGTTCACAGAAAATTCTACTTTTGTGGTGGCTTTGGGCGCAATGGTCCATGTGT
Organism: uncultured Desulfovibrionaceae bacterium; assembly: GCA_964369505.1. GTDB lineage: Bacteria > Desulfobacterota > Desulfovibrionia > Desulfovibrionales > Desulfovibrionaceae > CAYJAD01. The sequence continues at coordinate 2,283 of CAYJGS010000041.1, forward strand.
CAAGCTTGATATCTGTGGCTTCGCCAATGGTTTGTATGCCTGTGTATTCCGAAATAACAGGGTTCACACCTGTGGCGGGCAGGGGGTTGGTATTATTGTCTACCATCCAACCTTGCAATACTTCACCGCTGGGTAAGGTTAAAAAACCTGCGTCGTTAAAGTTGAAGTTGCCGGCGCGGGTGTAATAGTCTGCACCTGTGGCTTGGCTTACTACTTTAAAGTAACCTGTGCCGCCAATGGCCATGTCTGTGGCAATATTGGTGGTTTCAAAGGCACCTTGTGAAAAGTCGGTGACTATGGTGTTTATGCCTACTCCAAAACCTATTTGGGTAGAACCACCGCCACTAAAGCCGTCTTGATAAATAAAATCTTCAAAGTCCATTCTTTGGCTTTTAAAACCAATGGTGCTTACGTTAGCAATATTGTTACCGACCACATTCATTTTTTCGCCATGACCAAGCAATCCCGAAACGCTTGTCCACATACTTGATGAAAGACCCATAATTACCTCCAAGTAATCTATATGTTTATACTGTTCCTAAGTATTATTGCTTAGGGTGTTGTTTCTTCCGGTTTAGTTTCTTCCGGTTCCGTATTATCTGTGCTGCCACTTCCTGAATTGTCAGGGTCTGTAGTGTCCGTTGTACCATTGCTTATGGTGGTTAGTTCAGAAACTCTTTGTACGCCATAAAGCGGTGTAGAGCGACCGTCTGACAGATATAAATGTGTTACGCCATTATCGGTGACAACTCCTGTGACCAGACCGTCCACCACTTGACCCACACCTGTGATGGGTTGACCATCGGCATTGGTAAAGGCTGGCATTAAGGTGTATACGCCGTCTGGAGCGGGTGTGCCATAACTTGTCATACCGTCCCAGGTGAAAGGATGACTGCCGGCGGCTTTGGGGCCTACGTCATAGCTGGCTACCAATTCGCCATTGGCGTCAAAGACATTGAATCCGCCGGAAACTGCGGCTTCGCCCAAGGCGTAAATCATGCCGGAAACTTTTACTTCACCAGTTGTAGAATCGGTTACTTTACTTACGGCAGAGCCGGTTACGTCAACGGTTTTGCCTATGAAGGACGTGGCGTTGATCATTTCTTGGCTATAGGTAGCTTGAGTAAGCCCTTCCATGCTGGTGTTTAAGTTCATAAGCTGTTCTAGACTAGAAAACTGTGCTAATTGCGCAATAAATTCTTTATCTTCCATGGGGTTTAGAGGATCTTGATATTGGAATTGCGTTACCAATAAAAGCATGAAATCTTCTTTGCCCAAAGTATCGCCGCCGGCTTGTGAATCTACGGCTTGGCTAAACATATTTGTGGAAGATGATGCAGTAACAGCTGACATAATTAAACTCCTTAGGTTACAATATACACTGATTGCGAGGCATTTGTTGCCGCATGCAATCCGTTATGCATATCATTTTGCATATTGTGTTCCAAAGTGTGCGCATCTGAACTTGAGCTGTTATTTCGCATTCTTGCAAGATTTTTAAGTTGTTCAAGTGCTTCGCGACGGGCATTTTCTTCCTGCTTGGCATTGTGTTCTTTCATGCCGTCCCATTGGTCATGCTGGGAAGAATTTTCTGGTGTGCCCGTTTGTACTTCAAGTTTATCTACCTTAACGCCTTGTTCTTCTAACGTGGCGCGGATTTGATCTAATTGCTTATGTATAAGCTCGGTGGTTTCGCTGCGTTCTGAGCGAATGAGCGCATTGACTTCACCATTGCGCGAAGTAAGGCTTATGGTTAAGGAACCAAGCTCAGCCGGATGCAACTGCAAGTCTATGCGCTTTGTACCGTCTTTCATGGCTGTGAGCATGGCGCTTTCCAATTGTGAAGCTGCCTGACGTGAAAGATAGGCTTGCTGATTTGTTTGATTGGCTTGCGCGGCATTGGCCACAGCATTTTGGGCTGTTAAGCCACCAATGCCAATAACCGGTGTTTGGATGTTAGTATTGGTTATAGAGCCTTTTTGCACAGCATTGCGCACGTCAGCATTTTGGAAAAGATTGCCCATGTCTTGCTTGCTGTCCTTTGGCGTGTCGTCAGACATATCATCGGCATGTTGCTTATTTTGTGCGTTGTTAGACACAGCTTCATTGGCGTTGAGCTTTGCGTCTTGCTTTATTTCACTTTTTGTTTCTGTCTTTATATCAACCTTCACGTCTGACTTATTGTCTGAGCGTGTTTCGGTTTTTACTTCTGATTTTACTTCGACCTTTACTTCTGCAAAAAGGTCTTTGTGTTCATGAACCTTGGTATCGGCCTTAATGTCAGTCTTTACGTCAGTTTTAACATCGGGCTTCACGTCAACTTTGGCGTCGGACTTTACGTCAGCTTTGGCATCGGACTTGGTTTGTTCCTTAGCTTCGCCCTGAGTTTCACCCTGCTTAGCATTTTGCGCTATATTTTGGGCATTTTTTGCCGTTTCGCCAGCAGCATTTTGCGCGGCACGAGTATTTTCTAAATTGTTGTTCACTTCTTCAAGCACGGTTTTTTCTATATACACCTTGCTTTGTTCGCTACGCTTGGTGGAAAGTTCAGCGGCGGCTTTTTCGTCTTCCATGCGTTCTTTGGCGCCTTGCAAAATGGGGCCTAAGGTTTTATCCAGCGCTGCGCCAAGCTTTTCTTTGGCGGCGGCTTTTTCGCTCAATTCGGCAAAGGCCGGTGCTAAAATATTGCCTAAATCTTTCTTATCCAAGGACAAGGATTCATAAGGCCCAAAACTGCCCAAGAGCTGATTGGTAGCTTTTTCCGACATGCCGGAAGCCTTGGCTAAAATACCCATTTCTTCTTTGGTAAGATCAATTCTTGTTTTATTCGAAGGAAGATTGTCCATGGCGGTAATGAGCGTATCAAGCACTGCTTTGCCATTGCCGCTGCCCATATGGCCTAGTATGGTATTTTTAAGGTCACCCTTGGGGTCAAGCTTTAAGAGCAATCCTTCTAAAGTTTTGGTTTCTTCTTCGGTAAGACTTGGGGGAGAATCAGGGCTTTGCAAAGCAGCCAAAACTTGGCCTAGGGTGGCACCTTGGGGATTTTCTGTAAGTTCTTGTAATTTTGTAAGACTACTTGCAGGAACACCTTCGTTTAATAGGTCTCTTTCCAAATCTTGTAATTCATTTTGCGTAAAGAAAACTTCGTCGGCCGTGTAGGTGACGCTGTTATCGCTTGTAAGGGTATAAGGAGCCTCGGTTAGGGGCTGGATGGGTTCTTCGTAATATCTGCTATTATTTTCATAGCTTGTGGTGTTTTCTTGATACGTAGTGCTTTCTTGTTGCCTTGCAAGTTCATCACTAAAGGCAGTGGAACCAGTATCTTGCTGCATAAAAGTGGCGAGATATTGATCTGTAAGGGTGCTTGCTTTGTTTGTTGTGGTAGGCAGTATTTGCATAGTACGTCTCCTTGATGCCCATACTATTCAAGGATTGTTCCAAAAATAAAAATGGCATAAATTCAAGGAGATGTATTTTTTTAGATGTATGCTACAAGGGAAGTTTTTGCCTGATGGGGCAGCCTGTGATTACTTTCTGGCGTTATTTACATAAGGAAACACTGATTAAATCGTGTTTCCTTAATCAATAAGATACAAACACCACTTCGTGGCATTTGCGCCGCCGAAAGACAGCAAAACTGTCTTGGCGGAAAGTACAAAAATCAATCACTTAACGGGCAAGCAAGGCTCGCCCTATTCTTGATTTTTGGTCGCATTGACTATCGTCAACGCTCCATTTAAGGAAACGCCGATTAAATCAGCGTTTCCTTAAATATCAGCCGCCGTTCTTTCAGCTGCATCTGCCACAGCCACAGGCACAATGGTTTGTCCAATGGGCGAAAGTGTCAAGGCCGCAATTTTCACATGCTGCCACGCAAAGGGTATGCCGATGATGGTAATGGCGCATGCTGCTGCTGAGATAAGATGAGCTATGGCAATCCAAAGGCCTGCTAAAATAAACCACAGTACATTACCCACAAAACCAAAGGCGCTGGTGCCAATGTCTTCTTTGCCGGTGAGTGTTTCGCGCGAAATGGCCACTTTGCCAAAAGGGAAAAAAGCAAAAGATCCTATAACAAAGCAGGCTCTGCCAAAGGGTATACCGATGATGGAAACAAAGGCTAATAAGCCAAAAAACCACCAAGTAAGCCCGGTGAAAATTCCACCCATGATAAACCATAATATGTTGCCGAGTAAGCTCATGTTGTATCCTTTTGTAAAAGTATAGCCATTTTGTAAAATTTAGATTTTGCCAGAGCACTGATAAAGTCAGCACTTTCAAAAGCCTGTTAGGCTTCTGAGTTTGATGACAAACCCCACTTCGTGGGTTTTGCGCCGCTATTGTCAGCAGAGCTGCCAAGCGGAAAGGCACGAAAATCAATCGTTTAACGGCGCAAATAAATTGCGCCTACTCTTGATTTATCGATCGTGCTGACTTTGTCAGCACTTTCAAAAGCCAGCTAGGCTTCTGAGCGTATTTTTTGTACGGCTATAAATGTTTCCAAATCCATAGATATAATATGGTTGACCAACCACTTTGCTATATATTCGCAAAGTTCATGAGCCACCGGTGTTCCTTCGGTGTCAATACGTTCGGCAAATTCAACGGTTTTTTTTACAAAAGAATCATGCTCTTTTATATGGTCTTCGTACATGGGAAGCAGTGGGGCGTATTGATCCATTACTTTTTTTTCGGATGCAAAGTGGGTAAGGCCATAGTTTTGGAATTCACGTATTTTACCTAAGAGTGAATCTAAAGTTATTTCGCCATAGAGTCCCAATTGAAGTTCTCTAAGATACAAAAAAAGTTGGCGGTGCTGATCGTCGATTTCTTTTTCGCCGGTGGTGTATTTTTCATCCCAAACATGTACTTTCATAACAGTTTTTCCTTAAGTTGAAATTATATCATTGTTTTTTTTATTAAAAAAACAAGACTGTGAGGCATGGGTAAAATAGTATTGACACAAGTATTAAAAATCGATATTGATAACCATGTTCATTTTTTGTGTTGACAAAGTCTGTTCCACATTTTAGAGTTTATCTTAGCGGTACAGTACTACCTTTCTTTTAAGAATTTAGCACACAAATAACATTTTATCAAGGGGTTCAGTATGAATGGTTTTTGGAAATTTGCTTTAGTATTTATTGGTGGAGCTGTTGTTGGAGCTGTTGGCGCAACAGCTGTTTCCCGTCATGATGGTGTGCGTCCTTTGGCTGCTGATTTATTAAGCAGAAGCATGGATGCAAAAGATGCGGTTATGGGAAAAGTGGAAACTTTAAAAGAAAACATGGAAGATTTAGTGGCCGAGGCTCAAAGTACAGCTGAAAAGCGTAAAGTTAAGAAAGAAGAAGCCGCCGGTTAATATAGTGATTTTATTATGCGCCTAACTATTGTTCACGAAACTATTGGTACATATGGAAGGCTGCGCTTGCGATCAGCGCAGCCTTTAAGCTTGCGCGCGGTTAAAAATATTCAACAAGTACTTGAAGTTTTTCCAGGAGTGCTTGAGCTTGCCATAAATGCCAGAACCGGCAGTGTGTTGTTTTGGTATACAGATGCACAGGTGCGCGAAGCAGCTCTTATGGCTTTACATGTAGAGCATGCCCCCCTGATTGTTGGTCAAGATGATTTGTTGCCACGAGACGGAGCTAATTCTGCAGAGTCTGGCACATCGATTGTTGCCACATCAAATCCTTTTATTTGGCCCATCTTTCGCTATGTGATTTTGCGTCCGCTTTTGCCCATGGGCTTAAGGATGTTTGGAACCATTAGGCAGGCCATACCTCATATATTGCACGGTATCCGTGCTTTATTCAGTGGACAATTGAATGTAGATGTGCTGGACGCCACAGCCATTGTTATTTCACTTTTCAGGCGTGATTTCCGCACTGTAAGTTTGCTCACCTTCTTGCTAGGCCTTGGAAATGCCATGGAAGAATGGACAAAGCAGCGCTCTCGTGCAAGCCTTGCGCAGAGTTTAAGCCTTGATGTGGAAAAAGTTTGGGTGCTTTATGAAGGTGAAGAAATATGCATTCCTTTGGCGCAGCTAACTTTAGATCACACCGTTATTGTGCGCTCAGGCAATATTATTCCTGTGGACGGTATCGTTATTGATGGTGAAGCCATTGTCAATCAAGCTTCCATGACCGGAGAGCCTGAGGGTGTTTTTCGTAAAGTCGGTGGTTCGCTTTTTGCCGGAACTGTGCTTGAAGACGGCATATTATATGTACGCCCCACACATATTGGCACAGAAACACGTTTGCAAAAAATAGTCGAATTTATAGAAAATTCCCAACATCTCAAGGCCAGTATTGAAGGTAAAGCCATGCGTATGGCAGACCTTGCGGTACCTTTTACTTTCTTGCTTTCTGGGCTTGTATGGCTTGTGACACGAAATACCATGCGTGCGGCTTCTGTGCTCTTGGTGGATTATTCTTGCGCTTTGCGCTTGGCCACTCCCTTGGCCATTTTGGCAGCCATGCGCGAAGGGGCCAGCCGTGGCGTGCTCATTAAGGGCGGTGTATTTTTAGAGCAATTGGCTCAGGCCGATACGGTGGTTTTTGATAAAACAGGCACATTAACCCAAGCTCGCCCCAAAGTGGCTCGTGTTGTGGCGGGTGAAGGACACAGTGAAAAAGAAATTTTACGCCTTGCCGCTTGCCTTGAAGAACATTTTCCACACCCTGTTGCTCGCGCTGTGGTGCAAATGGCGGACGAAAAAAAACTGAAGCACAGAGAAGAACACAGCGAAGTGGAATATATTGTGGCCCACGGCATAGCCAGTCGCTGGCGTGATAAAACTGTGTTGCTCGGTAGCAGACATTACATTTGCGAAGACGAAAAGGTTTCCATCCAACCCTTGGAGCAAGAAGCCAATGAATTGCTTTCGCAAGGATATTCTTTATTGTATCTCGCCATAGACGGCGTTATAGCAGGACTCATTGCCATTGAAGATACTTTGCGCGAAGAAGCAGCCGACGTTGTCAAGGCTTTATATAATTCTGGCATACAGCGTATTATCATGATTACAGGGGATGAAGAACGCTCTGCACACAACATTGCACAACGCATTGGCATTAAAGAGTATTATGCAAAGATATTGCCCGTAGATAAAGCAGAAATTATCAAAAAGTTACAGGCTGAAGGTGCTCATGTGATAATGGTTGGTGACGGTATGAATGACGCACCGGCTCTTTCTTTAGCTCATGTGGGTATCAGTTTGCGTGATGGTACTGAGCTTGCGCAAGAAGTGGCAGATGTGGTATTAACGCAAAGCTCGCTGGAAGGTTTGCTTGTGGCAAGATTGCTCGGTCAAAGGGTTTTAAAGCGCATTAAAACAAATTTTGCCACCAATATTGGCTTAAATTCTTTGTATTTAGGCTTGAGTCTTTTTGGGCTTATACCACCAACCCTTTCGGCTGTGCTGCATAATGTTACCACAGTAGGGGTGACAGTAAATGCTATGCGACCATTGGTAAGTATAGGGACTCACGAAGAAGTAGAAGATCAGGCTATTGGCAACTAATAATTCAATGTAAAAAATGTTGGAGAAGGTACATGATTGAGGATTTTGTAACATCATTTGTTGAAGGCAGAATACGTCTACGTCATCCCCTATTCAAAAATGCTGAACTTGCTGCACAATTGCAGGAGCTTTTGCAAAATCTTCCGGGGATGGAATCCTTGCAATACAATGCGCGCACCGGTTCTTTTTTGCTCGAATATGATCCGGATATTCTTGATCAAGATACACTCACAAAGCTTTTGGAAGAGGGAGAAAATTGGTTGGCTCAAAATAATGCCCTTATACAAAAAGAAGAGCCTTCTAAAACCACTTTTGCCTTACCATCATTTACTAAAAAATTGACCACGCGTGAAAAAAGAAAAATGTTTAATCGTACCATGGCCGTGTTCTATGGCATGACCATTCTTTCTCTTGGCGTTGGCAGCAAGCGCACCCATGTGATTGCCGGAAGTGTATTTTTGGGATTGTCTTTGTGGCATATTAAGCGTATGCACAAAGCATTAAAGTAATAAAATAAATAAAATTTTGTGTGCTATTGTTTTTTTACAATAATTTCTTCTAAAAGAAGTAAAAAAACAGCCACAGCAAGCAAATCAGCTGAACCACCGGGACTTAAGTTTTGTTTGGTAAATTCTTCTTGTAGCATATACACACCCTTACGTCCTATTTCTGTGGTCATGCCGCCTTGTTGCAATGCTTTTAGTGCGGCATCCTTTGCGTAGCTGAGCCCTTCTTTACCTCCTCTCCAAAAAATATTAGTGTCTTGCGAAATGGCAATAATTTCTAAAAGGACATGCGGCAGGGCAAGGCTCATATGTAGGCCGTCTTTATAAAGTTTTGTAAGCTGTGCATGGGCATAAAGGGCAGTGGGAAAACCGTTTTCTGCTTCGTGTCGAATGCCTGTAATGCCATAATCTAAAAAAAGTTTTTCACCGGTAGTAAGGGGGCGCTTAGGTGGAGTTTTTCGTAAGGCGATGAGTTCTTGTTCTACAATACCTTGAACAAAAAGACTTGCTTCGTGGGCTATTGTTGGCGCTGATAAAGGGGCTTTGTTTTTCATACATCGTCCTGTTGCCGCAACCATAAGCCCCATAGAAAAAATCATGCCCTTGTGCGTGTTAATGCCTTTTGTTGTAGAAAACATGGTACGCTCTGCCTCTAGGCCCGCATGCCGCAGAACTTGCAAAGCGTGTATGGGCAATGCATTCGCATGTGTTATGCCAATATGTGCACATGTGTAAAGATAGGGGCGCAGTGCTGTGGCACTGGCTATAAAAAGGGTATAATCCATATCTTTATGCGCACCATTATGATTGGGGCACACAAGCCCCGGCTTAGGAGAAGCACTAACTTCCATAAGCATGGCCAAATAAGCTAAATAAGCTATGGTTTCGGGAATGGTATTTTCATGTAAACATAGAGAATGTAATTGATCTTGGAGCCATATCCAAAAAGAGTTTTCGTCAAAGGTTTTTTGCACGGCAATGCTCCATGGTATCAATTGAAAGAGGCTTTAAAAGGTAGAAATAATAAATGTGTTTTTCTCATATAGATGGTTGCACGTCCATTAGTTTGCAAGAAATACTTAAGGCAAGGGAAGTTCGCGCTCAAAGGCAAAAAGAACTTTGCCAAAACTATATGCTCCCTTTGCTTAGCGTGACACTAAACATTGTGGGATGTTATAAGCAATTTCCCCTGGCGCAAAAAACTTTTGATTTAGCTTTGCGCCTTGTTTTTGAACACATGCAACAAGACAACATTAGTATTGAACATATGCAAACATATGCTGCATATACCGGCAGTGAAGCATTTTTTGTGCTCCATGGAGATGTGTATCATATAAAGTCGTTACTTGTGCGTATTGAAGAAAACCTTGCCATAGCGCGTTTGTTTGACCTGGACCTTTTAGATGCAAAAGGCAATAAAATAGGGCGTACAGAGCTTGGACTTCCGCCACGAAGCTGTTTGCTTTGTCAAAATCCTGCCCATATTTGCGCACGCAGTAGAGCGCATAGCATAGAAGATGTTTTTGCTCATAGTTTGCGTTTAATGGAAGAGCATTTTCAAAAACACTGTTGAAAAATGTTATTTTGCACAGACCTTTCAAAATACCATATGGCTGTTTTTTTCTTCTTCTGACCACAAAGAATAAGGGTGCTTGGCAAGGGCGGCATTGCGATAACGTGCGTCATACGTCACTTCTTCTCCAAGCCAAAAAGGGCGGATAAATGTTTCATTTTCATGTCTAAGTTCTACTTCTGCCACAATAAGACCTGTGTTTTCTGCTTGAAAGACATCAATTTCCCAAATGTGATTTTCTAGGGGGATTTTATACCTATATTTATAAATTAAAGGTTTAAAAGCCATAGTTTCCAAAATATTTTGAGCATCTTCTAAGGGAATACTGTATTCAAATTCTTTGCGACCAATGCCTTTTTTGGGGCCTTTAATGGTTATACAGGCTTTTTCTCCTTCGGTGCGTATGCGCACAAAATAGTTTGGGGTAGAGTGTATATAACCTTGACAATAGGCGATGCCTTTAGCTTCATGGCGCCATGACATATCTTTAACCAAGAATTTTCTTTCGATTTCTGTATGCATTGTTTTTAGCCTGCCTAAAAAGAGGTGCCCATGCGTTCTATGCACGTAAGCCTTTTACGGGCAAGCCTTGCTTCTATATATAGAGATATGGCGGCAATGGCTTCATCGCAAATACTAAAAATGGGTATGCCTGTTTGCATAAGTCTTTTACGATAGGGGTCAAAAATGGGGCCGCCATCCACAATACCAATGAGCGGTTTATTATGCTTATCAGCTACTTCTTGCATAAGCGCCACCATGCCGTGCGGCGCGTGTAGGTCAAATTCATCAATACCATAATCAAGACTGTGTATACTTGGTCCCATGGGGCCAAAGCTTATGATAAGGGCGTCGATGTTTTTATCGGTGAGCAAGATATCGGCAATGCGTGCATGCAAAGCATCGTTGGCGCCTGGGGTTAAATCTATGGGATTTTGAATGGTCACAAGGTTTTCAAGCTTGTGTTCTTGCAAAGCTTCTTTAATCCTATTTTGGGTTTTGGGGCAAAATGCTCCAAGGTTCATGCTGTATTCGTCTGATTGGATAGAATCAGCCATACCCACCACTTCAAAGCCAGCCGCGCTGCAAGCGGCAAGGCGTCTGCCATTGACATCTTTGTCGTGCAGATGTTCGGCCAAAAGGAGAACATTTTGAAATTCGGTAAATGTGCGTGTGACAATGGCTCCCGCTTCGCGCACGCAACTTTCGCACACCATATAGTCTCCAGCCATGGAAGCTGTGTGCCCGCTGGTAGCGCATTTACCTTCGGGAGTACGGCCTGCCTTATAAAAAACCACTACCTTACCGGCAGCTACGGCTTTGCGCACAGAGCGTACAAAATATAAGCCGTCATAATCGTTAAAGCCTTCTGCATACACAGCAATAACATCAACAGCATCATGCTCGCTAAAATAATCCACCATATCCCCAAGTGTTAAGTCGGATTGATTGCCCATGGAAAGCATATATGCCGGGGAAAGCTCTGGCCTTTGGCTTAAGCGGTGTAGCATAAAGGCGCCACTTTGACTGATAAGAGCAGCACGGTGCACTTTGCGTGAAGGCACATGGGGAAATTTAATTCTTGGCACAAACCATGTGTCATAACACCCCGGCCTTGATATGGCGCCAAGGCTGTTGGCGCCCAAAAAAACAGGGCCTCCGTCTTCTTGTAATAAGTGACTATTGCTGATAGAATTTTCTACAGCTTCAGCTCTTTCTGTGCTCCCTTCTGTTTCACCCATACCGCCGGCAATGAGCAAAACACTTTCTGCACTTTTTTGTTTAATACATGTGTTTACAAGACTTGGGACTTGTTCTGCTCCCACAGCCATAACCAATAAATCTAAAGGATTTTTTAGTTCTTGCAAATTGGTTAGGCAAGGGATGCCTTCTATATCATGTTCTTTTTCATGGAAAAGGGTGATATTTTCCTTGGGAAATCCTGCGGCCAACACATTGTCGAGCATAATGCGCCCAAAATTTTGCCTTTTAGCAGAAACGCCCATAATACCTATGCTTTTTGGATGTAAAAGATTATGGATTTTATGTATGGGGCGTGCAGGTTTTTGGGCTTTGGGTAAGGAAAATTTGCACAGGCCGTCTAAGGGCACCATGGTGAAATCTGTGAAAGCAAAGGGATTAATTTCTAACTCATCAATAACAAAGGGGGCATAAGGGTTTTCTGGCGAAAAATAGCGCCCAAGGCCAATAAAAGAGGCAAAACAGCCCATAAGTTGTTCATCGCTGACCATGCGCTTTTGTCCGCGAGTGTGGCCTGCAAGTTTGCTATAAGAAATAGTTTTGCGGAAAAGGTTAAAAAAGGCTTCCTCATCTACCATTTCTACCGAGGCTGCTACTATGGCTTGCCCTTTGCGAAAACGCATGGCATAAAGTTCTGCGTCGGTACCGCCAAGGCCGGCGCTGATAATGGTGCCAAATTCTCGTGTATGACGTAAACCCACTATAAGTTCATTGCCAAAAGCTGTAGAATCTACATGAATGAATTGGGTGAGCATAACGCCGCGTAAGT